>JAZNIP010000325.1:0-11278 GCA_045577575.1 Lachnospiraceae bacterium
CATGCAGTCTGCTGTGGGTTGAGAAGATACCGAACTGTACCCAACGTTTGTATAAATCCGGCGAAGCCGTCTGCTCAAAACCGGAAATATCATGACTCCAGAAGGAAAATCCTGACAGGGCAAAGGAAAGTCCTCCACGAAGTGTTTCTGCCATGGAAATATAGCTTGCAGAGCAGTCACCGCCCCAGTGTACCGGGAACTGCTGACAGCCTGCCGTAGCACTACGGGCAAATAAAACAGCCTCGCCTTTTCCTTTTTCCCTCTCCAAAAGTTCAAACACACTTTTGTTATACAAATAAGTATAATAATTATGCATATCCTTCGGATCGGAGCCGTCATAATAGGTTACATCCACCGGAATTCTCTCTCCAAAATCAGATTTGAAGCAATCAATACCTGCATCCAATAAAGTTTTCAGTTTATCTGTATACCATTTCACAGCTGCCGGATTGGTAAAATCCACCCATCCCATGCCCGGTTGCCAATGGTCTGTCTGGCGATAACCTCGTCCGTCTGCGCGCTTTAGCAAATACCCTTTTTCCACTGCTTCTCTGAAAAAATCGGTTCCTTGAGCAATATATGGATTAATCCATGCGCACAGCTTTAAGCCTTTTTCTTCTTTGTAGCGTTTCAGCATTGCCGGTACATCCGAAAAGGTTTCCTCATCCCATTCAAAATCACACCAGTGCAGTCCCTTCATCCAATAGCAGTCAAAATGAAATACCCGAAGCGGAATATCTCTTTCTGTCATACCATCAATAAAAGAACTTGTAGTTGTTTCGTCATAATTAGTGGTAAAGGAAGTGGTCAGCCATAAGCCAAAGCTCCATGCCGGAGGCAGTGCCGGTTTTCCGGTTAAATCCGTATAATGAGCAAGCACCTCTTTTCCGCTCGGACCATAAATGAAATGATAGCGGAGCTCTTCCCCTTCTACGCTGAAGCCGGTATATTCTACCTTTTCACTTGCCACTTCAAATGCCACCGGACCTGCATGATCTACAAAAATACCATAGCCTCTGTTTGTCATATAAAACGGCACTGTTTTATAAGCAACCTGTGATGCAGTTCCACCATCCTCATTCCAGCATTCTACTACCTGTCCGTTTTTCACAAAAGAAGTAAACTGCTCTCCAAAGCCATATACACATTCACCCGGCTCTAAAGAGAGCTCTGTCATCATATATGGCGTAAAATCCTCTGCAAGATAATTTTCTCTGGCAAACATCGTTGCGGGCTTTTTGTTCATCCGCATATATCCCAGATTACGGAAACCGCAGGAGGTAATCACCTTACCTCCTGCTTCAAAACGATACCCCCAGTTAACTCTGTCAACCCGTACCGCCACTTTTCCTGTTTCCATCACTGCCTCTTTATCGGTAATCGTTACCTTTACCTCACAAGGCTGTTTTTGCAGAGGGAATCTTGGTTCTTTTTTGTCATATGCCTGATAGTGTACTGCCTTAACCATGATGTCATTTTCACTATAAGCAACAAAGTCGATTGTAATTGTGGAAATGTTCAGTGCATCTGCGCGATTTCTGATAACTCTTTCTGGTGCTACCACACGCATTCCTCCCGGAATCTGCTCCACGGTAAACGCCTGAGAAGCATAAGATGCCTGCACACTTTCACTGCGTAACCAATATCCTTCTGTAAATTTCATTTACAAAATCCTCCTAGTTTGCACCTTCGATTGCCTGCCACTGCTCTTCAATCGCTGCACAGGTAGCATCCTTGTCTGCTGTTCCTGCGATGTAAGCCTGCATTAATTCACCAAATGTCTGATGCCAGCTGTCTGTGGAGTAACCGATAGACAGAGCTGCTGTTCCGTTTGCTGCTGCCTGTGCATTGCCCTGATTGATTACTTCAAATTCACTTTCTGCATCACTGATTACCGGAGGAATAACTCCTGCCACATCAATAAACCATGATTTACCATAATCAGATGTATACCACCAGTTTACAAAATCAAGTGTTGCCTGTAACTGCTCAGAATCCTTTGCCACACGAAGTGCCTGATCGGAACCTGCAATTACCTGACACTGAGCTGCATCATCCGATACCGGATATCCGCCAAAGCCAATCTGAATATCAGGATTGATTGCCAGAAGATCTGCTTCTACCCATGCACCCTGTCCGAGAATCATTGCTGCTTCTCCGTTTGCCAGTGCTGCTTCTTCATTCGCAAGTGCAGTTTCAAGCGGTTTATCATCGCCATATTTTACTGCAAGGTCAATTAAAGTAAAGAAGCTGTCATACAGTTCCGGATAGTCAGAAACCTTTGCTTCACCCTTTTCAAATTTAGTAACCAGCTCAGCCGGTGTGATGCCCGCATTTGCTGCAGCTGCATCTAAATAGTGCTGCCATACATGCTTGAATACCCACCACTCAGCAAAGCCTGTACTGAATGCTTTATAGCCTGCTGCTGAGATTTTCACACATGCTGCTTCCAGCTCGCTCATTGTCTTAGGAGCCTCTGTCACACCTGCCGCCTCAAAAATTTCTTTGTTATAAATCATACCAAAGAAGTTACCTTTGATTGCGATACCATAAAGACCGCTGCCTTCTTCTGTGGATTTCATCATCTCCGCTACTGCAGGGTCAATGGTTCCCTCGAGTGGCTGTCCCGCCATGTTAAAGGACCACTCTTTATAAACATCGATTTCCTTACCGGATGTGGATGAAAAAATATCAGGCACTTCGCCGGAATTTAATTTTGCTTTCAACATCGTCGGATAATCGTTCTGTGTTGTTTCATAGTTGATAGTTACGTTTGGAGCCACTTCTTTATATGCTTCAATCAGTTCATTGATTGCATCTGCATATTCCGGAGAACTGATGAACATATAAATTTCTGCTTCTTCATCGGAAGCCGGTGCAGCCTCTGCTGCCTCTTCTTTTCCAGACTCTGCTGCCGGTGCTCCTGCACTTTCTGCTGCCGGTGCCTCTTTTGCTCCACCGCATCCTGTCAGCATGGACGCTACCATTGCCACACAAAGAAGTGCGCTTACAAGTTTCTTTTTCATAAAAATACCTCTCTTTCTTTCTACCCTTATTTTATGATCCCCGGGTATTGTTTACAATGTTTCTTTAGCCTTTTACTGCACCTGCCACTACTCCATCCACAATATATTTCTGTAAGAAGATAAAGATAATAATGGACGGTACAACTGCCAGTACCATGGCTGTCATGGCATAATGCCATTTTGTATTCATCTGACCTACAAAGGTGTAAGCCGCGAGAACCAGAGTTTTTGTTTCGTTACTGCTGTTTACCATAAGCAACGGTAATAAAAAGTCATTCCAAATCCACATTACATCCAGTACGATAACCGTTACTGTCACGGATTTGAGAAGCGGAAAAATAATGGAGCGGAATGTACGGAATGTGCTTGCTCCATCAATGATGGCACTTTCATCAATTTCCTTTGGAATCGTCTTCATGAAATTATAAAAAATAAAGGTTGCCATCGGAATACCAAAGCCCCAATACTGTACCCCAAGCCCCAGCTTACTGCCGGATAAATGCAGCACATTCATGGATTTTAATAAGGTAATCATAATCGTCTGAAACGGTATGAGCATCGGTGTAATAATCACCGTATATGCCAGTTTTGTATACCGATTTTTCCGTCTGTCCAGAATGTATGCAGCAATTGAGGAAAATGCCACAATTCCTACAATTCCCGTTACAGTAATGACTACATTATTAAAAAACAGCTTCACATATTTGATTTTATCAATGACATAAGTATAATTGTCCCAGGCCAGTGTTGTTGGAAGGGCGATTGCATCCGAAACAATCTCTCCAAACGGTTTTACCGAATTCATAAACATCAGAAAGACCGGATAAATATAAAAACAGGTTGCAATTATCAATACAAAAACCAAAACTGCTTTCTGCATAATACGTTTTTTCTGCATTGTCATTTATAAATCCACCTCCCTGCTGCTGAAAATCTTTAATACAAGCTGTGTTACCACAAGTACAAACAGGAAATAAACGATGGATTCCGCACTTCCCATTCCGTACCGGTTGTTCGTAAAGGCATCTCTGTAAATCAATAAGGTTGCACTGTAAGTTGCCGTACCCGGGCCACCCTTGGTCAGTGCCAGAATAATGTCGAACACTTTTAAGGAATTGGTCAGCGACATAAAAATACAGGTAGTAAAGGACGGTCCCAGAAGCGGCAATGTCACCTTAAAAAACCTCTGCCAACTGGTCGCTCCGTCTACGGTTGCGGCCTCCAGCACATCCGCCGGAACTGCCTGCAGACCTGCTATGTAAAGTACAATATAAAAACCAAGTGCCTGCCATACTCCTACAAATACAACCGAGTAAAATGCCAGCTTCGGATCCCCCAGCCAGCTCTCATTCCAGAATGCCCATCCGGTCATGTCATAAAGCTTTGCAAAACCCTGAGTGAAAATAAACTTCCAGATAAAGCCTACGATTGTCATACTCATAATGTATGGCACAAAAAAGATTCCGCGGAACACATTTACAAATTTAAATTTCTGCGTCAGTGCCACTGCCAATGCAAGTGCAATCACATTTGCCAGTACCACAAATCCAATCGTATATTTCATGGTAAACCATATAGCGCTCATGTACTCGCTTCCGCCGGAAAAAATCTGCTTAAAATTTTCAAATCCTACAAATACCGGTTCCTTTGCAATTCCGTTCCATTCCGTCAGAGAATAATAACCACTCATTACAAACGGAACATACATCATTACCGTAACCAGCAGGATTGCCGGAATCGTAAAAAGAATTGTTTCTATCCATTCCTTCCACTTAATTGGTTTTCCTGATTTCATTTCTACTCTCCTTCCTCATTCCCTGCACCTGCTTTTCTTATTTCAAATACTCTTGCCCTGAACTCTCCCGGAAGCCTTATGCTCAGCGTGCCTTTTGCTTTATTCCACGCATACTCACACGTTTCCGTTTTTTCTCCCGATAACGGATAAAGCAGCTTTGCTTCCATATTCATGCCTTTATATTCTGCAAGCGGAAGCTGTATAGTATCTTTGTCTGACTGTCTTTTCCATATTGCTATATAAAGTACCGTTCCCTCCTGTGAATTTCTATCTTCCGTTTCATATTTCAGTCCCAGACAGCTCCATGCATCCCCGATTGCAGAAAGTCCTAACGGCCAGAACGGTTTTGCTCTGCGAATATTCTGCTGGATGTTTTTATAACAGCTAATCGCCTCATGCACCAGCTTCTTTCTGACCGGACTTAACTCTGCCAGATTTCCACTTTGATGAATCCGAAGTAACATAGCATTTACCATATTAAAGACGGTTTCTTCTTCGTCTCCGTCCCTCAGCGGATAACTCCATACCGCCGCCTGCTCCGGCGTTACTCCCGTAGGTGCATTTGCCGCTATGGTGGCATAATGGCGATAATCCTCCTGGTCACTGGTGGACTGGATGCTGTGTCTTTGCAGCATTGCATAATCCATTCGCAGTCCGCCGCTGGAACAATTTTCAATAATCAACTCCGGATATTTTTCAAAAATATGATCCACCCATTCCAGATAGGCTCTCTCATGTAATAGCAGTCCTTCACCTACGCTGTCAGCATACAGCTCCGTTCCGATGCCAGGTTCTATGTTATAATCCATTTTGATATAGCCAACACCATATTCCTTTACCAGTCTGTCAATCACAGATTCCGCATAATCTCTGACCTGCGGATTTCTGAAGTCCAACTGATACCGACTTCTGTCATAAATCTTTTTTCCGTGCCTCTGGAAAAACCAGTCATCCGACACATCCTCCAGCATTTTGCACCAGATTCCCATAACCTCGATTTCCAGCCAAAGTCCGGGAATCATGCCATTATCCCGAATAATATCCATGAGTTCTTTGATTCCGCCCGGAAAACGCTCTCTGCTGGGCTGCCACTCTCCTACCGTATCCCACCAATAGCCTTTGTCATACCATCCGGCATCAATACAGTAATATTCACAGCCCGCTTCCTTTGCCGCCTGAATTAATGGCAGTTCTTTCTCTGTGGTAGGCTCCGCCCAGAGACAATTCATATAATCATTGAAAATAACTCCCAGCTTCTCATTGTCTGCATTTCTTCTTCGTATTCGCCTACGATAAGTCGTCAGTTCTCCAATCGCTCTGTCAAATCCATTTTCCACTGCAACAGCCGCCGGAATACTTACAAAAGTATCTCCCGGTTGCAAATGTTTGTACCAATGGGATTCGTTTTCTGTCGGTCCACTGAGCTGTAAATACAAATGTCCCGTCTGGTCGCTGATTTCCCAGTGCCAGGAGCCATTATGCTCAATCTGCCATACTAATGTTTTTCCTGTTTCTGTATTTTCCAAACTTCCCATAGGAAGATATTCTTTTGTGGACCAGTTTCCGGTATTACTGATGTTGATTGACTTGGAGGAACGAATCTTTTCTCCCTCCTGCATCTGACAAATACCAAGCTCCGGAAGACTATAAAATTTCCATTGCAGTTCTCTCTGCCAGGAATTGTGTGGAATTCCCACCCTCATTTTTTCATCTGCCGGCAGAATCCCCTCTTTTTCGATGCCGGTGAGTGCAAAGGAGGATAAATAAGTGAGCGTCTGTACTTCCTTTCCCTTATTTGTGATTTCCTGCCATGTCCGTATGACGGATATGCCATCGTAAAACTGAAAATGACTCGTTATGTAAACTTTAGTTTCTTCATCCTTTGTAACAAGCTCCAACTTCCTTCCCCATTCATTGCGATAGTCCTGCATATCCTCGTATACCAGACGGTATCCGGGTGCTGTCACAATATATTTGCTACCGTGGCGCTCCTGGGGTTTATCAAAGCCTGCCAATTCTGCCTCTACCAGCCGAAATCCTCTCATCTCTTCTTTCGAAAGAGATTCTTGATCAAAGTTTTCCTGACCACAATGCAGAAACTTTACCTGCTTCTCATCTGTTATATGAAATACGAGCAACAGCCCGTTTTCTTCTACTCTTATCCATCTCTGCATATCTGAGTCCGGCTCCTTTTTCCTCACATTTGTACAATAAACACATTTCTTCAATGCATTTGTACATTTTCCTGCTTGCATCCTATTTTAAATCATGCAACATTTACACAAAATAGAAAAAAGAAAACTGTTTATGGTAAAAAAGTGAACAAATCATTCGGCAAAATTGAATCAAAAATACAAATATTGTATACTATTTTCAAGATGTGAAATTTTATCCATTTTTCAGGAAAGAGGAATTTGTAAATGACTTTTCGCAGAAAAATAAAGAATTTATTGAATCATATACCGCTCTGGATGCAGCTTGCGCTCTTTACCACGGCACTTACCTTTTCTATTCTTTTTCATTTGATTTATACGGATTATCAGCGGAATTCTCAGGTAATTGCCGACACACAGACAGACACCTCCTGTCGTTTGCTTGCCATGGAAATGCAAAATCTGGAAAAATATGTACACGAATTGGCTTTATTCTGTATTCAAAGCTGTTATGACCATACCTTTACCAATATAGTAGAAAAAGACAGTCCAATTCTTCCCGGAGAAACTACTTATTTAAAGAATCAGCTACGAGCTTATTTCTATTCCCGCAATGATATTAAAACCTATGACCTTTATCTGATGAATCACGGAAAATGCTTTTCCCGAACTCAGAGTGGAGTATGTACTAATCCTTTTACTCCAAAGACAATCATGGATACTCATTATTATCAGGAATGTCAGGCAAGTCCTTATTTTCATGCAATCCTTCCTTCCTCAGAAAAGGATGTTATGTTTTTTTATTCTCACTCACTTTTACGAATCAAGACAAAGCAGCCACTTGCTCTGGTAAACATTGCCGTCAATGACACCTACTGGAATACATTAGCCGATAACCATTCTAATCCGGGCGAATTTATTTGTCTGTTTAACGAAAACAAACAGCTGCTCCATTCCGGTAATACACAGCTCATTTCTCCGGAAAGTGAATACCTTCCGGCCGAAATCTATACCTTAAAATCCGGCGAAGCCATCCGATGCAGTCTAAACGCTCAGCAATATCTGGTTACTTGTGCAGAAGGAAGTACTTACCATATGCGCCTGCTCGCATTTCTTCCTGTCTCCTACATTGATTCACAAATTGCCCAGATTCGAAACTCCATTTTGATCAACGGCCTGTTAATCAGTATTGCTGCACTTGTACTGATTACTATATTTATCCGCCTTTTAACCAATCCGCTGATTACATTGGCAAACAAAATGGTAAATGTAGGGGAAGGTGACTTTACCTCTACGGTAAACATCAGTGGCAGCCGTGAGATTTCTCATCTGTCACACAGCTTCAATGATATGATTCAACATATTGATACATTGATTAAGAAAAATTATGTTGCCGAATTAAATGAAAAAACAGCACGAATTACTGCTTTGGAAGCACAGCTGAATCCGCACTTTTTATACAATACCTTACAGGCAATTTCCACAGAGGCATTGTTAAATGATCAGACGAAAATCTATGATATGATTACCTCTCTTGCATCCGGTCTGCGCTATACGATTAAAGGCGGCGATTATGTACCTCTTTATCAGGAAATGAATTATGTGGAAAACTATATTCTTTTACAAAAAATGCGTATGGATGAGCGGCTACAAATTATTTATCATATTGCACCGGAAACAACGGATTTTATGATTCCGAAAATCAGTATTCAGGCATTGGTGGAAAATTCGATATTACACGGAATCGGCTCAGACAGAGATTCTATCTCCATAGAAATTACTTCTGATTTGCGGGAAAATTATCTTTACATCACCATACGGGATGACGGTTGCGGTATTGATGCAGAGCATTTGCAGTCTATTCTGGATTCCTTCCACAATCAGTCCTCATCCCGAACCAATATCGGTCTGGCAAATCTCTATGGAAGGCTTCACCTTTTATATCGGGAGCAGGCTGATTTAAAAATCGAAACGAAAGAAGGCAGTTACACAATGATTACACTCATTATTCCTGCCACAAAGGAGGTACCTCATGTATAAAGCACTGATTATTGACGATGAAAAACCGGTTCAGATTGCCATACATAAACTGGGAAACTGGGGGAAATACCATATCCAGCCCCCGGAGGTTGCCAGCAATGGAAAAGAAGCACTCTCCGCCATGCGTGAGCTTCATCCCGATTTGTGCTTTGTGGATATGCATATGCCCATTATGAACGGCATGGAATATCTGAGGCAGGCCTCTGCGGAGTTTCCTACCACCCAGTTTATTATTATCAGTGGCTATGACGATTTTCAATATGCACATTCTGCTATTAAATACGGTGCCTGCGATTATCTGCTCAAGCCAATCGTAAAAGAAGAATTAAACTCCGCAATCGAAAAAGCAATCCTAAAAATCAATCCAAACGCCGTTTTCTCTGATGAAGCAGCAGAACAGGATGTAGTTCCACCGGAAGAAGTGGTAAAAATCATCAAAGAATACATTGATAAAAATTACAATACCAACATCAAAATTTCCATGTTTACCAGCCGCTACTTCTTTTCCAAGGAATATTTATCCAAGCTGTTTAAAAGCAAATACGGCTGTGGTATCTATACCTATGTACAGGAGGTACGCATGAAGCGTGCAAAAGACTTATTGGAAAATCCGGATATCAAGATACAGAGTATTTCCGAAAGACTGGGATATACCGATAATAATTATTTCAGTAAGGCATTTAAGAACTATTATGGAATGTCACCATCACAGTGGAGAAAGGAAAACGGAATCGAAGGATAATACTACATAAAAAAAGTGTCCGCTTGCGGACTCTCGTGCCGAGCGCGGTCGCGATAGCGACATCTTCCTTATACGCGCGAGTGCGCATCCTTGCGGAGCATTTTTGCTTTATAGGAATGGCTTTCACGCGTTAGTGTGACAAGGTCCTTCCTATAAAGCAAAAAAGTGTTTCAAAAGCTCTAAGCTCTTGAAACACTTTTTATTAATAGCAGGGGAAGAGGGAATCGAACCCCCGTTAACGGTTTTGGAGACCGCCGCACTACCGCTGTACTATTCCCCTATTCTTTTCGGCTTTTACCGCCGAAAATGATTATAGCACACCTGCCAGCAATTTACAAGCAGTTTTTGCACAATTCTATACAATTCTGCTCCGGTCTGTCATTTTACAGCAGGCGGATTGCTTCCTGTACCCCTGCTACCGGCTTTAAAACGATTCCATCCGGCAGACTCCCCGATGCACGCAGCATTTCTGCAGAAGCCTTTGGCAAAATACAGGTAGTGAAGCCAAGCTTTGCCGCCTCTGAGATTCTCTGCTCCGCCATACTGACAGAACGCACCTCACCGCTCAAGCCTATCTCACCAAACACAATCGTTTTTTCATCAATCGGCTTATTCTGAAAGCTGGACACTACCGCCAGTACAATTCCCAAATCCAATGCCGGCTCTATCATTCGAATACCACCTGCAATATTTACATATGCATCACAGCCGGACATAGGCAAGCCTACCCGTTTTTCCAGTACTGCCATCAAAAGCCCTACCCTGTTAAAATCGGTTCCGGTTGCCTGTCTTTTCGGAATGCCAAAGCTGCTCTTGCATACAAGTGCCTGTATTTCCAGCAAAATCGGTCTGGTTCCTTCCATGGAACAGACTACGACCGAGCCGCTTGCCCCCTCCGGTCGTCCGCTCAGCATAAACTCAGATGCATTTTCCACCTCGGCAAGTCCACTCTGTCCCATTTCAAATACACCAATTTCATTCGTTGAACCAAAGCGATTTTTCACACCACGAAGAATACGATAAGAAGCATGTCGGTCTCCTTCAAAATAAAGCACCGTATCCACCATATGCTCCAAGACTCTCGGACCGGCCACAGTTCCTTCCTTTGTTACATGTCCCACAATAAAAATCGGTATTCCCAAATCCTTTGCCAGACGCAGCAGAATTCCGGTTGCCTCCCGCACCTGCGATACACTGCCCGGTGCCGCAGACACCTCATCGTGATACATCGTCTGGATAGAATCAATGACAACCGCTTCCGGCTTCTGTCTTTGCATAACCTCTTCGATAATACCCAAATTGGTCTCGCACAATAGAAGCAGATTATCCGTAAACTCACCAATTCTCATAGCACGCAGTTTTATCTGCTTTAATGATTCCTCCCCGGAAATATAAAGCACTTTTTTTCCATCGTCAGACAGATGCTTGCACACCTGTAAAAGCAATGTAGATTTACCAATTCCCGGATCTCCGCCTATCAGTACAAGCGAACCCGGTACAATTCCACCATCGAGTACCCGAT
>JAZNIP010000326.1:0-3321 GCA_045577575.1 Lachnospiraceae bacterium
AAATACCTGCTGCGGAGTTGCTTCCTCCAATGTTTTGCGATACAACGTTTTAATATTGTACAATACACTGCGTTTAAATAATTCTTTGTCAAAGGAAAGCTTTTTCACTTGTTTTTTAATCATAATAATCTCCTCTTAAAATGACCTTCTCTTTTACTTACTTCTTTTCATTATGCCAGTTTGCATAAATATTTGCAAGTATCGCACCGGAAATATTGTGCCATACGGAAAAGATAGCTCCCGGTACGGTTGCCATTGCCAAATCCGGAAATGCTGTTCCTGCAAGGCTTGTAGCCAGACCGGAGTTCTGCATACCGATTTCGATGGAAAGTGCTTTTGTTTTTTCCGGTGTTGTCTTTAAAAGTCTTCCTAACAGGAAGCCGCATGCATAACCAAGTACGTTATGAAGAATTACTACTACAAATACAATGATACCTGTTGTCAGGATTTTTTCAGAGTTTGCAGAAACAACGGCTGCAACAATCATAACGATTGCGGTAACGGAAATCAGCGGAAGTACCTTTACGCATTTCTCGGTTGTTTTTCCGAAGAATTTGTTGATAATAAATCCGAGTGCAATCGGAATAATAACAACTTTGATGATAGACATAAACATACTCTTAATATCAACCGTAACTGTTGTTTTTAATAACAGGTATGTGATTGCCGGTGTTAAAAACGGAGCCAGCAGTGTATTTACACTTGTCATACCTACAGAAAGTGCTACATCACCTTTTCCAAGGAAGGTCATAACGTTAGAGGATGTACCACCCGGGCAGGTACCTACCAGAATAACACCTGCCAGCAGTCCGGCTTCCAAGCCGAATGCTTTTCCAAGCAGGAATGCCAGAATCGGCATGATAGTAAACTGTGCAATACATCCGATGATGATATCCTTCGGTCTCTTAAATACGATAGCAAAGTCGGACAGCTTTAAGGTCAGACCCATACCGAACATAACCACCATTAACAGCGGATTTACCCAAGAGGTTTTAATCCAGCTCAGTGAGGATGGCACAAACAATGCCAATGCAGCTACAAGCAGTGTAATCACCGCCATGTACTTTCCTACAAAATCACTTACTTTTCCCAATGTTTTCATTTGTTTCTCTCCCTACATTTGTTTTTTGCTTTTGTTTACAGTTACTTTTTCTCCACACCAATCGTTACATTTTCACCATTGATGTTCCATTCCTTTGCGTTTTCTGCTGCTCTGTCGTATACCACTTCATCAGCCAGTACCTTTGTCTGGATGCTTTCTGCATTTTTCCTTACGATGTCTGCGATTCTGTCATTGCCCTGCAGAGATACAGTAATGTGGTCCATAACTTCAAAGCCTGTTTCCTTACGCATCGTCTGAATCTTGCTGATAACCTCATATACGAAGCCCTCTTCAATCAGCTCCTCAGACAAATTAGTATCCAGTACCACTGTGATACCACCATAGCTCTCTGATACAAAGCCCTCTACCTGCGCTGCATCAATGAGTAAATCATCCTTCTCCAGTACTTCTTCTTTGCCGTCTAATGTGATAGTCAGTGTACCCTTTTCATTGATTTCGTCCATAGCCGCATTACCGTTTAAGCCTGCCAGAACCTCCTTCAGTGCATTTAACTGCTTACCGAAGCGTCTTCCCAGCGTCTTAAGCTGTGGTTTGAACGTATATGATGTGAAATCTCTTACATCCTGAGAATAGATGACATCTTTAACATTTAATTCATCCTCAATGATTTCCTTATAGAAATCATCAAGTTCTTCTTCTGCCTTAACATACATCTTGCCGATTGGCTGACGGTTTTTGATATTGGCAGTATTTCTTGCTGCACGTCCCAGCACAACGGTCTGAAGCACTGCTTCCATAGCCTCTTCCAGCTTCTTGTCGATAACTGCTTCCTCTGCAACAGGGAAATCACACAGGTGAATACTTTCCGGAGCTTCCTTATCCAGACTTCTTACCAGATTCTGATAAATCTCCTCTGTCATAAACGGAATCATCGGTGCAGCTACTTTTGCTACTGTTACAAGTGCGGTATACAGTGTCATGTAAGCATTGATTTTATCCTGCTCCATACCCTTTGCCCAGAAACGTTCTCTGCCGCGTCTTACATACCAGTTACTCATCTCATCTACAAATTCCTGTAATGCTCTTGCAGCTTCCGGGATACGATAGTTTTCCAAGTCGTAGTCCACTGTCTTAATGAGTGTATTCAGCTTGGACAGCAGCCATTTATCCATAACCGGCAGTTTGTCGTATTCTAATGTATATTTTGTTGCATCGAATCCATCGATATTTGCATAAAGCACGAAGAATGCGTAAGTATTCCACAGAGTACCCATGAATTTACGCTGTCCTTCCATAACTGCTTTTCCGTGGAAACGGTTCGGCAGCCACGGTGCGGAATTGATATAGAAATACCAGCGGATTGCATCTGCGCCATACTGCTCCAGTGCATCAAACGGGTCAACTGCATTTCCTTTTGACTTACTCATCTTCTGACCGTTTTCATCCTGTACATGTCCCAGAACGATAACATTTTCATAAGGAGCTTTATTGAATAATAAAGTAGACTCTGCCAGCAATGAATAGAACCATCCTCTTGTCTGGTCTACTGCTTCGGAAATAAACTGAGCCGGGAACTGCTGCTCAAACAGTTCTTTATTTTCAAACGGATAATGGTGCTGCGCAAACGGCATTGCTCCTGAGTCAAACCAGCAGTCAATTACCTCCGGTACACGCTTCATGGTACCGCCGCATTCCGGGCATTTCAGAGTGATTTCATCAATGTATGGTCTGTGCAGCTCTACGGTCTGTGCAGCCGGATTTCCGCTCATCTGCTCTAACTCGTCACGACTTCCGATAGAGTGCATATGTCCGCATTCGCATTCCCATACGTTCAGCGGTGTACCCCAGTAACGGTTTCTGGAAATACCCCAGTCCTGAATATTCTCTAACCAGTCACCGAAACGTCCTTTTCCGATGGATTCCGGAATCCAGTTAATGGTGTTGTTGTTGCGAATCAAATCCTCTTTTACTGCTGTCATCTTGATAAACCAGGATTCTCTTGCATAATAAATCAGCGGTGTATCACATCTCCAGCAGAACGGATAATCATGCTCGAATTTCGGCGCATCAAACAGCTTACCTTCTTTGTCAAGGTCAACCAGAATATCCGGGTCAGCATCCTTTACGCACTTGCCTGCGTACGGAGTTTCCTCTGTCATTTCACCTTTGCCGTCAACAAACTGAACAAACGGCAATTCATAACGTGCACTTACACGATTATCATCTTCACCGAAGGCAGGTGCAATATGAACCACACC
>JAZNIP010000327.1:0-7191 GCA_045577575.1 Lachnospiraceae bacterium
CCTACCTTTCTGCCTGCCTGCTCCAAAATCGATTTTACAAGATAGGTGGTGGTCGTCTTGCCCTTTGTTCCCGTAATACCGATAATTCGCATTTGCTCTGCCGGATATCCGAAATATGCAGCCGACAAAAATGCCAGTGCGTATCTGGTATCCTCCACACGAACAATTGTTACATCAAAATTATCGGGAACAAAGACCTCCTTTTCCGTCACAATAACAGCTGCTCCCTTTTGTGCCGCCTCTTCCGCAAACCTATGTCCATCCACATTTGCCCCCGCAATGCAGACAAACATACAATCTTTATCTATCTTTCTGGAATCGTATACGAGACTGCTTACCTCCCGTTCCACATTCCCTTTCACGCATGTATATACAAGTTTTTCCAACAATTTTGAAGCCTGAACCATCGTTCTTCCTCTTTTCTTCACAAATTCGAAATCTTTTCCTTATATAAAATAGCACAAAACAGGTTTCTTTTCAATAAAGTGAAACGTGTTGCATCCCTTCCTGCTCTATTTCCCTATTTTTTCATAAGGACTTTATTTTTTCTTAATAATTTTATGTTTTATTTCAGAAACTAGACACACTTTTAACACATTTATGGATTATAGTATTACTTGGATAGTCGAACAAACTCACTATCTCCCCCTCATAAGAAAAGAAATCCCTCCGTTGCCCCGGAGGGATTTCGTATTTTCTATCCATTTCTATTCTTTCGCACCTTTTTCCCTCTCTGACATAAAATACATTATATCTTTATCGAAAAAGAGGGCTACTATGAATTCCAACGAATACATGAGCGAATTTTCCAATGATACCAATACATCCAACAATGCAGGGGCTACACCCGTCATCCCACTGCCCAATCCGGGCGAGGGTGGCAGCGTCTATCCCGGTAACGATAACATGAACGGCAACATGGGAGGCAACAATATGAACGGCGGCAATATGCCCATGCAGCCCGTTATGCCGCCTACACCGACAACACCGATTATTCCGCTCCCCAATCCGGGAGAAGGTGGACCTGTCTTTTCCGGAAACAATGCCTCCGGCTTACAGGGAACCATCATTACGGTGCTGCCACGTCCTGTCACTCCATGCTTTTACTGCAATTCTGCAAGTTATGGTACGATTCGTTTTTTGAATGCTGCAGTAGGCTACAATCCATTTGTCATTTCCATTAACAACCGTACCGCAGTAGATACTCTGGAATATGCAGAGGTCAGCGATTACGGCAGGGTTTCTTCCGGTACACAGACGATTACCATTTCTGCACGAAACGGCTATGTTTATGTCAGCAAGCAGGTACGCGTTACCGTAGGTGCCACTATGACAATTGCCATCGTCAACACCGCCGGCGGCCTTGATTTTGTGGAAATCAGTGATACTCCCTGCTACACCCCTCTTGGTGGCTCATGCGTCCGTGTCTGCAATCTTTCTTACAATGCCGGACCTCTGACACTTTCCACCTACTCCGGCAATGTAGTGTTCCGTAACGTTAACTTTATGGAAGTTACTAACTATGTCCGAGTTGTACCTGCGCGCTATGATATTTTTGTATCCAATGTAAATGAAGTGCTTTTATCCTCGGAAATTACCGTGCGCAGCAATTCTCAGTATACGATTTATCTGTTCAACTGGACGGAATCTCCTACCTCCATCCGTACATTGACAATAGAAGACAGAAAATAGTCTTTATTTAATACGGGTAAATTTTCTGCTGCGTAATTTTTTCACAAAAGTATCCCAGCATTTGGGAGGTTCCGTTTTTATCGGTTTTGTTCTTCCAATTAAGAAAAATCCTATCCGGTTAACAAGCACAATCAGTACCAGTTCTCCAATGAGCAAAGCTCCGTACAGGTTCACCCGAAACATCAGGTCCTTTGCTCTTGGAATGAACTGATTCATTCCTGCCGCAAAACGAATTGCAGTGCTCATCACCTGACAGTCCAAATGAGTCAGCATGACAACCAATGAATTGCTTCCTAAAAAAGCAATCAGCCAAAGCGATTTGACATTGCGGAATATCAGAATCAAACCAAGTGTGGCACTGCATGCCCCGACATAATAGTAAAACAGATTGTTGAATACCAGATAATGCATATCCACTCTGTCATTTGCAAAAGCAGCTGCCCCGTTCAGCAACAGACAGGCAATCCCAATTATTATTTCCCATACCGGTTTTAACCGATAGCGTTTCAATATCACATATCCACCATAACCCAGCATTAAAAAAACAACAGCCGGAAAAACTCGCAAAAGTGCCATCAACAAATTGCCTAACCATGTCATAAACAAATTTTCTTCCATATTAATAAATGTCTCTATCCATCTTTTCCCCCAAACAGGCACCCAGATAAAAACAGCCCCCAATATGGCAAGCAACCAACCGGTGCATTTTTTCAGCAATCCATAAAAGCACAGTTCGCCCATAAAAATAGTCGGCAAAAACCAGAGCACAGAAATACCAAACAAGGAGACTGCCTGTAGCATAGCTGCATGAATAAACTCCTGTGTTATCAGCTCCGGATGTGCATAAAGATAGTAATAATCTACGCCAATGTAAATCAGACTGAACCAGAAATAAGGAATCATCATACCGCAAAAACGCTTTTTTATATATACACCAAATGGCTCATGGATTGATTTTTTATGAGCGAATAAAATACCGGAAATCAGGAAAAACAGCGGCATATGAAAAGATGCCAGCCATGTCAGTGTACCTTCCGATACATAAGTGGAATGTCCGATTACCACAAGGATAATACCAATCCCTTTTACCATATCAATATAATCCAAACGCTTTTCTTTCATCTGAATGCTCCTTACATATAATTCTGCAGGATAAACTGAAGCTCTGTTTTTCCCCGAAAAGTATTTAGCTCAGGATAATAGGTCACATGTATCTTCCCCTTTTCTTTCCAATAGGAAAGTAATTTATCCTGCTCTCCGAAATAGGTCAGTTCATACCGTCCTCCGTACTCATCCAGTACGGTATATTTTCCTGCGCGTCCGCTTTTTCCCAATGCTCTGCTTTGCACTAATGTCAGATTTTTCTGAGCAAACAAAGGCTTTTTGTTTCCGTTCCCAAAGGGCTCTAAAAGGGAAAATTGTTCCACAAGACTGCGACTTGCATAACTAAACGGCATGGCTGCGTCAATGTGAATCTTCTCAACAAAATCCTCCGGCTGCAGCCTGCACTCCTCTTCCATCCTTTCTGCAAATTCCTCCACATGTTCCTTCGGAAGAGAAAGCCCTGCTGCCATTTTATGACCACCATATTTCGTAAACAAATCCTTACACCGGCTCATTTCCTCATACATGGAATAGCTCTCAATGGAACGTCCCGAACCCTTTACTCCATCCTCTGCATCGGTCAGAACAAATACCGGCTTACCATATTTTTCCCGAATTCTGCCTGCTATAATCCCTGCAAGACTCTCATGACAATCCGGCAAATACACAACCAACACCTTACGATGATTTAGTCCCTTCTCAACTATCACAGCCTCTGCCGCCTCTAGTCCTTTCTGGGTCATTTCCTTGCGGCTCTCATTCATATGACGCAAGTCCATTGCTATCGGTAGTGCTTCCTCTCTCATCCTGCACTGCAAAAGCTCAAGTGCCCTCTTTGCCGTATCCAATCTGCCCGTTGCATTCATACAGGGTCCCAATACAAATCCAATATGATAAGCACTCAGCCTCTTGTCCCCAAGCTGACATACCTCAATCAATGCACGCAGTCCTGCATTTTTAGAATTTTGAATCGCTTCTAATCCATATTTTACCAGAATACGGTTCTCATCTACAAGCTCCATCACGTCTCCTACGGTAGCAAAAGCTGCCATTTCCAAAAACTCCTCTATCGCAGCTTTTTTTCCGAGTCCCTCTGCCTCAAACAATGCCTGCATCAGCTTCATCGCCACCACTCCGCCACAAATACCGGGAAAAGGATACTCACAGTCCTCTCTTTTCGGGTCAACCACTGCCTCTGCCGGAGGAAGCAGATAGACTCTCTGTCCCTCCTTCTCTTCATAAGGCACTTCGTGATGATCGGTTACCACAACCGTTATTCCAAGTGTATTGGCATACGCAATCTGGGAATATGCTGCAATCCCGTTATCACAGGTAATAATGGTATCTATCCCTTCCTCATGTGCTGCCAGAATCAGCTCGTCATTCAAGCCATAACCGTCTAAAATCCGATGAGGAATTACCGTATCCACATCTCCGCCCAGCATTTGAAAGCCTCTTGTCAAAATGTAGGCGGACATAATTCCATCAATGTCATAATCGCCAATAACACGCAGTCTTTTTTTCTCTTTTAATTTTGTACGCAGAATCGATACTGCTTTGTCCATATCCTTCATGGCAAATGGCGAATACAAATCCTCCAATGTTCCGTACAAATATTTTTGGATTGCCTCTTCTCCCTCCACATCACGGTTGCGTATCAATCTGGCAACCACCGGGTCAACCGAGAACATTCTGGCAATTCTCTCAAAATCTGCCTTTTTAGCTGTTACATACCATTTTTCCTGTTTCATACTTTCCTTATACAAAAGAAACCCTCCCGCTAAGGAGAGGGTCCTCTCTTTTTAAATTTTACTGTTCTTCTTTTACTTCAAATTTGGTACGAAGTACATACCAAAGTGCACCTGCCAGACAAATGGAAGAATATGTTCCACACAAAATACCTACCATAAGCGGCAATGCAAACTCACGGATGGAAGTAACACCAAGCACATACAATGCTGTCACCATAAAAAATGTAGTTAACGAAGTAAAAATACTTCTGGATAAAGTCTGTGTAATACTTGTATTTACGACATCCTCTAAAGTTGTTCTTTTATCTGCAAGTCCCATATTCTCACGTATTCTGTCGAAAATAACAATCGTTGCATTGATGGAATATCCGACAATGGTGAGCATGCATGCAATAAAGGTGCTTCCTACCGATACCTTAACGGCAGCATAAAATGCTAATACAATCAGTACGTCATGCAGAAGTGCCACAACCGCACTTGCTGCAAAACGAATATCCTTAAAGCGAAACCAGATATACAGCAGCATACATACCGTAGCAATCGCCACAGCCACAACCGCATCCTTGCGCATCTCGGAACTGATGGTAGAACTGATGGTTTCTGCCGTAATCTTTTCCGTATCTACTCCGAACTCCTCTGACAATTTTTCATTCAGGGCTTCTCTTTCTTCAACGGAAAGCGTTCTTGTTTTTAAAATCACTTCATTACTGCCACTTACCTTTTGTGACTGTATATTTCCATCGCCAATCACTTCCGTAATTACCGGAATTACCTGTGCATCAATTTCTTCAATGCTCATATCCTCATTGAACGTAATATTCGTTGAAGTACCACCCTTAAATTCCAGACTATAATTTAACGGCTCACCGATTGCGTTCTGATTCATTACCATACAAATACAGCCCGCACCAATCAATAAAATGGAAATCGCGAAGCAAACTGCCTTTTTGGAAAGGAAATTGATTGTTTTCTTTTCCTTGGCAATACCGTAAAACTTTGCATCCTTTAACCCAAGCTCATATAATGCATTTAAAATCATACGAGTCACAAACAGAGCCGTAAACATGGATACGATAATACCAAGTGCCAACGTCTGGGCAAATCCCTTTACCGTACCGCTTCCCTTGATCCCCAGTACTAATGCCGCAAGCAGGGTTGTTACATTACCGTCAATAATGGCAGACAATGCCTTCTGAAATCCGATTTTCATGGAAGAACGAACTGTCTTGCCGGTTGCCAGCTCCTCACGGATTCTGGCAAAAATAATAACGTTTGCATCTACTGCCATTCCGATTGACAGGATAATACCTGCGATACCGGGCAATGTCAGAGTTATCTCAAATGCATTTAATAAAATAACAATTAATCCTACATAAATACCAAGTGCAAGCGATGCTGCAAAACCCGGCACAAAATAAGTTACAATCATAAACAGAATAACAAGTGCCATACCGATTGCACCTGCCATTAAGCTTGTCTGAATCGCTGCTTCTCCAAGCTGTGCACCTACGACATTGGAACGAAGCTCTTCCAGTTCCAGCTTCAGCCCACCGATACGAATGGTGGATGCCAGTTTTTCTGCTTCTTCATAGCTTGCCATACCGGTAATAACCGCAACACCGTCTGTAATCGGCTCATTTACCGATGGTGCACTGACAATCATACCGTCATACATAATGAAAATAATGTCATGATTCGGAGCAGCCAAAGAGGTTGCTAACGCAAACTTTTCCGCCCCCTCTTTCGTCAGAGTAAGCTGAACAACGTATTGACTGTTTCCCATCTGATCCTGTTGTGTACCCGCCTGTGCCTCATCCACATCCGTACCGGTCAATACTTCTGCGCCATCCGCAGACATAAATGACAGTGAACCCGGCTTACCAAGCTCCTCTAAAATCGCATTGGCATCCGATACACCCGGGATTTCGATATTAATACGATCCGTTCCCTCCTGGTATACCTGAGCCTCCGTACTATAAACCTCCACACGACGCTGCAGCTTGTAGATCGTATCACTCATATCAGCTTCCGAAGGAGTTTCCTCACCTACTACCTGATAAGTAATACTTACACCACCTGCCAAATCAAGTCCCTGCTTGATATTCTGTGCAGCCCCCATTTTCTCTGCTCCAATACCGAAAATTGCCGTATAGGTAAACAAACCGAGCAATACTGCGGTAACGAGCAAAGTAATAATCGCTCTGCTTTTTTTCATCTTTCGCACTCCTTTTTTATTCGGCCAATGCCGCCTTCATCATAATGGCACATTCAATTCGTTTACGCTGTAATTCACAGCCGATATCATATGCATCGGTAATACTTCCGTGGAAATTGTAAGAATTTGCCACACATCCTCCACTGCAATAAAATTTTGCGAAGCAATCCTTACACTTTTCCTTTGCATAAACATTGCAGCATTTGAACTCATCCCGAATATCCGTATTTACAATACCGTCATCTACATTTCCCATCAGGAATTCTTCCTGTCCCACAAACTGATGGCACGGATAAAAATCTCCCCACGGGGTTACTGCCAGATATTCTGTTCCCGAGCCACAGCCGGAAAGGCGTTTTGCCACACAAGGTCCACCCTCTAAGTCAATCATAAAGTGGAAGAAATTGACTCCTCGTCCTTCCTTTCTGC
>JAZNIP010000328.1:0-3117 GCA_045577575.1 Lachnospiraceae bacterium
ATATACTATTCTTACCGTTTTGGCAAAACCAACTATTTCTTCCACCAAATAATAATTTGGTTTGTAATCTAATAAGGGGAGAAACATCACAATTTTCTTCCAGACACGGTTGCACTCGGACGAAACGCAGCGGTACATAAGGCTGTAAAACACACAGCCTAAGTACCGGCGTTTCTTTACGGTCTGTCAGAAAATGTGATTGTTTCTGCCCATTTACGTTACAAACAAAATTTCTCCCCTAGCTTCGCCAAAGGGATACAAACACTCCGGCGCAGCTAGGGGTTTTAAAAAGGATTTTAGGCAAAAGAAATGTGCTTCTTTTTCCTGAAAATACATTGACGGAGGATGCGATGAATTTGTTAAATTCTGTCTGTAACCAGCAATTCCCGGACAAGGATGTCCGGGAAAGCTGCGACTGAGCCCGGATGGCGAATTCGCAACGGTTGCGTACGGTTTCAGAACATAAATCAGAATTGTTACAAATTCCGCATCTGTAGTCCGTATTGGAAGGAAAACAGAAGCACATTTCTTTTTATAAAACCTTTTAAATTATTATTTTAATAGTTATCCGCCTTTACCTGGAAATAAGCCTGTGGATGTGCACATACCGGGCACTCCTCCGGTGCTTTCTTTCCTACACAGATGTGACCGCAGTTTGTACACTGCCATACCACGTCACCATCTTTGGAGAATACCAAATCTCCTTCAATATTTGCAAGCAATTTACGGTATCTTTCTTCATGCTCCTTCTCAATAGCTGCTACCCCTTCAAATAAAACAGCAATCTCTTCAAAGCCTTCTTCTCTTGCTTCTTTTGCAAAGGTCTCATACATATCTGTCCATTCGTAATTTTCACCGTCAGCAGCTTCTTTCAGATTTTCAATTGTAGAGCCAATGCTACCGCCATGCAGTAATTTATACCACATTTTTGCATGCTCTTTCTCGTTCGCAGCAGTCTCTTCAAAAATATTGGCAATCTGTACATATCCGTCTTTTTTTGCCTTAGACGCAAAATATGTGTATTTATTTCTTGCCTGGGACTCTCCTGCAAATGCTGCCTGTAAATTCGCTTCTGTTTTTGTACCCTTTAAATCTGCCATAATAACCGCTCCTTTCAGTCTGAAATGAAAATAATTCTCATGTACTGATTATATCAGTTTTTTTACCGTATTCGCAATAGGTAGTTATCGGAATAATATTGATACAAATTCTTTTATTCTTCTTTTTTGTATGTTATAATTTATTCTCAAACATCAAATCGTTTTTCTTTTAAACACATCTAAAAATTATTAGAAGCTTATCCCCGATTCCAGTCACTGTATAACATCATTTATCAAATGTGTTTAAATATGGAAGGAGTTATGAATATGTTTTCTGAGGAACTTCGCATTATGGATAGAAATACCGTACAGCTCATGATAGACGAAATGCAGGAAGAATTAGATGCAAAGGATTCTACGATTCACTCTTTGCAAAAAGAAGTCGATGAGTTGCGTGCACTTGTTGCTGCACAAAAACAATAAACAAAAAAGTGCCGTAAAATAAGTGTTTTCCAAACAACTTATGATACGACACTTTTCTTTTATTTAAGCTCTATACCAGTCTTACAGTCTCCCTTGCAATAGCAAGTTCTTCATTGGTAGGCACTACCATCGTTACAACCTTAGCTCCATCATCGGAAAGAATCACTTCTTCTCCTCTGACTTTATTTTTCTCTAAATCAATATTGGTACCGAGGAAGCCGATATACTGTCCGATCAACGCACGAACCTCGGCATTGTTTTCACCGGCACCGGCTGTAAATGCAATCACATCCACGCCATTCATGGCTGCTGCGTATGCACCGATATATTTTCCAACACGGTATGCATAGGTCTGGAGTGCAGTGTCAGCCATTTCATTGCCTTCTGCTGCCGCCTCTGCCAAATCACGGAAATCACTGGAGAAATTATCAGAAAGACCCAGAACACCGGATTTTTTATTGCATACATCAATGATTTCTTCTGCGCTGACGCCCAGCTTGCCTGCCATAAAGGAAATGATTGCCGGGTCCAAATCACCGGAACGAGTTCCCATGATTAAGCCCTCAAGCGGAGTCAGTCCCATAGAAGTATCCACACTCTTGCCATGGTCTACTGCGGATACGGAAGCACCGTTTCCAAGATGGCATACGATAATCTTTAAATCATCTCTGTTCTTGCCCAGAATCTCTGCTGCACGTTTGGATACGAAGTCATGGCTTGTACCATGAAAGCCGTAACGGCGCACCTTATAATCTCTGTAATATTCATAAGGAAGTCCGTACATATATGCTTTTTTCGGCATTGTCTGATGAAAAGCAGTATCAAACACACCAACCATCGGTACTCCCGGCATATTTTCCTGACAGGAACGGATACCTATCAGGTTTGCCGGATTATGAAGCGGAGCCAAATCACTGCACGCCTCGATTTCTTTCATTACTTCGTCTGTAATCACAACACTGCCCGCAAAATTTTCACCGCCGTGTACAATGCGGTGTCCTACCGCATCAATTTCATCCAGACTCTTAATGACACCAACTGACGCATCTGTCAGTTTTTCAATTACAAATTTTACTGCTGCCGTATGGTCAGGCATATCCACTTCTGTTTTTACCTTACCCTCACCAGCTCTCTGATGTGTAATCGCACTTCCGTCGATACCGATTCTCTCGCAAAGCCCCTTTGCCAGAACCTCTTCGGATGTGCTGTCAATCAGCTGATATTTTAAAGAAGAACTTCCACAGTTGATAACCAATACATTCATGCTTTCTGCCTCCTGATTTTCACTCGGTTTTTGTTTTTTCACGCTATATTAGTATGCGCGTCCCCAGTATACCATCTTCTTCGCCGGCTTACCGCAGCATACGCAGGTATCTGCAATCTGCTCCTGCTCAAATGGCATACAACGGCTTGTTACGCTAAGTTTTTCTTTAATAGCATCCTCACATGCCTGCTCGCCGCACCACATAGCTTTTACAAATCCGGCTTTTTCTGCAAAGATATTTTCAAATTCTTCCATGGTAGCTGCTGTATATGTATGTTCTTCTCTGTGAGCGCGTGCTCTTTCCAGCATCTCCACCTGCATCTTATCCAG
>JAZNIP010000329.1:0-12349 GCA_045577575.1 Lachnospiraceae bacterium
CCTCAGATGCAGATGCCTCAGATGGGAACGGGAATGCCTCAGGTGCAGATGCCTCAGAAGGCAATGGGAATGCCCCAGATGCAGATGCCTCAGATGGGAATGAGAATGCCCCAGATGCAGATGCCTCCAATGCAGATGCCAAATGTACAGCCGGCTCAGTTCCAGAGTTTTTCCGAAAGCTATGGTATGGCAGGCACACCGGAGAATATCGGCTTGATTATGGATGTGCCGCTTGAAGTAACCGTAGAGCTGGGTAGGACATCCAAGTCCATTTCCGAGATTTTGGATTTTGCACCGGGTACCATTATCGAATTAGATAAGATAGCGGGTGAGCCGATAGACGTATTGGTTAATGGGAAGTTTGTTGCCAAAGGAGAAGTTGTAGTAATTGAAGAGAGCTTTGGCATTCGTGTAACTGAAATAATAAAGTAAAATAGGAGTGAGAGAAATGGCGAAAAATATTTTAATTTGTGATGATGCAGCGTTTATGCGAATGATGATTAAAGATATTCTGACAAAAAACGGATATAATGTTGCAGGCGAGGCAGAAAACGGATTAAAGGCTGTTGAAAAATACAATGAGTTAAAGCCGGATCTGGTTCTTATGGATATTACGATGCCGGAGATGGATGGTATTCAGGCATTAAAGAAAATTAAAGCGGGAGATCCGAGTGCTGTTGTTATTATGTGTTCTGCAATGGGTCAGCAGGCGATGGTTATTGAATCCATTCAGGCGGGTGCAAAAGACTTTATTGTAAAACCGTTCCAGGCGGATCGTGTACTGGAAGCAGTGAAAAAGGTCGTAGGCTAATGTTGCTTACAGGGAGCGGAATAGAATCTTTTGTCCAGTTTATGGTGGTATTGCTGCTCTTTTGCGTTGTGCTTGTTATTACATATCTGACGACCAGATACATAGCCGGGATTCAGAAAATGCAGCAGGATGGAACCAATATTTCTGTTGTGGAAACAAGCAGAATTGCACCGAACAAATATATTCAGATTGTGAAACTTGGAGAAAAGTATATTGCGGTTGCGGTATGTAAGGATACTGTGACAAAATTGACCGAGCTTTCGGAAGATGAACTTATATTCTTTGAGAAAAAAGAAAATGGAATCTCTGATTTTGCACAGATTCTGGAAAAAGTAAAGCAGAGAAAACAAAAGAAGTAGGCGCAGTATGATGAAGAAATTTTTTTCCGGAAAACAATTATTGCTTATGATATGTCTGCTGTTTACAGTAGGCATATTGTTTTTAAACAGTTCAGTAACTGTGTACGCGATTGAGCGGACAAGCGGTTTGTTCGAGGATGAACATGAAACCGGAACGACGGATACACAGACCAATATTAATGAACCGGGAACTGCGGATGATGCTGAAGAACTAAAGGAGCTAAATGTAGCAAATAATCTGACAATTACTTATGATGACGGAAACGGTGATGTGGCCGGTCCGGTGCGCATTTTGATTACGTTGACGATGATTGCGCTCGCGCCAATTCTCATCATTATGCTGACGTCATTTACGAGAATTATTATTGTGTTGCATTTCACGAGAACAGCTCTTAATACGCAGACGGTACCGCCCAATCAGGTATTGATTGGTCTTGCACTGTTTTTGACCTTTTTCATTATGAGTCCGATTATTACGGAGATTAATGAGGAAGCAATTAAGCCCTTTGACAGAGGGGAGATTACGCAGGAGGAAGCTCTGGAAATCGGTATGGAGCCGTTGCGTGAGTTTATGTATGGTCAGACACAGGTAAAGGATGTGCAGCTTTTTATGGAGATCGCAGATCAGGAATGGGATGGAAGCCTTACGGGAATCCCATCTTCTGTTTTGATACCGAGCTTTATTATTAGCGAACTCAGAACCGCATTTATTATTGGCTTTCTGATTTATATTCCGTTTATTGTTATTGATATGGTTGTGGCGTCTTCTCTCATGAGTATGGGTATGATGATGCTTCCGCCGACAACGATTTCCATGCCGTTTAAGATATTACTGTTTATTTTGGCAGACGGATGGAATCTGGTGATAGGAAGTCTTGTGAAGACATTTTATTAGTAAATATGCAAAGAAGGGAAGGGGAAAAATGACAGTCGATACCGTGACAGCAATTGCAAGAGATGCCTTGTATCTGATTATTAAAACGTCCGCACCGGTATTGCTCATTTCTCTTGTAATAGGTTTGACAATTAGTATTTTTCAAACAGCAACATCCATTCAGGAACAGACCCTGACCTTTGTACCTAAGATTATCAGTGTGTTTTTGGGATTGATGGTGTTTGGACACTGGATGTTAAATTCCATTTCAGATTATATGGTAGAGCTGTGGACGGACTTCAGTCTCTATATCAGGTAGGATATGATAGAGTATCGTTTTTCTTTAGAAGAGTTGGAATATTTTCTGCTTATTTTTGTGAGAATCACATGCTTTATTTCAGTCGCTCCATTTTTTGGAATGAATAATACACCCGCAAGAGTAAAGATCGGTTTAGGATTTTTTATATCCCTGCTGCTTTATCATACATCTGTTCCGCATACAGCTTTGTCTTATCAGACAGTTTGGGGATACGGAGTTATTGTGATGAAAGAGGCAATAACCGGTCTTTTAATTGGATTTGGGGCGCAGATGTGTACGACAATTGTTACATTTGCAGGTATGATTATTGACATGAACATTGGTTTGTCGATGGTCAGTATGATGGATCCGACTACAAAGCAAAATTCCAGTATTACGGGTATGTATCTGCAGTATACGACGATGTTGATGTTGCTTGTAAGTGGTATGTATCAATTTTTATTGATGGCGGTTGCTGATACTTATAGGTTGATTCCGATAAACGGAGCAGTGTTTCAGACGGATGAATTGATTTTATCCATGATACAATTTTTAAGTGAATACATTGTTATCGGATTTCGTATCTGCTTGCCTGTGTTTGCGGTCATTATGGTGCTGAATTCCGTTCTTGGTATTTTGGCAAAGATTGCACCACAGATTAATATGTTTTCTGTCGGTATTCAGTTAAAAATATTGTTTGGTCTGATGACACTGTTTCTTACGACAGCCATGCTGCCCGGAGCGGCAGATTTTATTTTTAAGCAGATGAGGGTAATGGTAACCCGGTTTGTGGAGGGTATGATGTGATACTGACATATAATTTGCAGTTTTTTGCAAAAGACGGTCCGGGTGGAGAAAAGACAGAGCCCGCTACACAAAAGAAATTGGACGATGCCAGAAAAGAAGGTCAGGTGGCCAAGTCTAAAGAGGTGGGCCTTGGACTGTCATTGCTGTCATTGTTTATTGTACTTAAGCTTTCCGCAGGTTGGATGGGAGAAAAGTTCATGGAGTGCTTTTCCATGATTTATGGTCGGATACCTGAAGTGGTTACTCTTCAGGATGGATTGTTTCCGGTGGCGACGTTTTATTCGCTTGCCAGAAATACGATGCTGAGAATATTAGCGATTGTGGCCCCATTTATGGCAGTGGGAGCGATTGTAGCATTTTTGGGAGATCTTGTTCAGGTAAAATGGAGACCGACCATGAGTCCCATGAGACCAAAATTCAGTAAAATGAATCCGATTAGCGGCATGAAAAAAATTATTTCCGCGCAGTCTCTGGTGGAACTGGCAAAATCCGTTGTGAAGCTGATTGTTATCGGATATTTTGTATATAGCACCTTGATTGATAAGGTGGATGAGATTTTTTTGATGTATGATATGCCTTTGATGCAGGCAGTTGTGCTAATTGGTAATATTGTAGTTGCTGTTGGTCTGAAAATAGCGATGATTTATATGGTTATTGCTGCACTGGATTATCTTTATCAGAAATGGAAATTCAGTGAAGACATGAAAATGACCAAGCAGGAAGTAAAAGATGAAATGAAAAATGCGGAAGGTGATCCGCAGATTAAAGGAAAAATTCGTCAGCGTATGAGAGAGGCTTCCAGACGCCGTATGATGCAGGCAATACCGGAAGCGGATGTAGTTATTACAAACCCGACTCACTATGCGGTGGCAATCAAATACGATGCTGAGGCCTATGCTGCTCCGATTGTGGTTGCAAAGGGAGAGGATTTTCTGGCACAGAAAATCAAGGAGGTAGCAAGGGAGCATCATGTTGAAATTGTAGAAAATAAGCCATTGGCGCGTATGCTTTATGCCAATGTGGAAATAGGAGAGCTGGTGCCGCCGGAGCTTTATCAGGCAGTGGCAGAGGTTCTCGCGATGGTGTATCATGCGCAGGGACGCGCATGATAGGATGCCATACGGCAGGCATCACGCAGAAGCGTGATGGCGCAGGGACGCGCATGATGAGATACCAAAAATAAAGTACAGGGGAGGAGAAAGCAGATGAAAAAAGCGGATATCGGTGTTGCGTTATATGTTCTGTCAGCTTTTGTTATGCTGATTGTTCCGATTCCCTCCTGGCTTCTGGATATATTGCTTGCATTAAATATTTCGGTAGCGTTTGCGGTTATGTTTGGTTGTATGTTTGCTCAGGAAGTATTGCAGATGTCTTTTTTCCCGACCATTTTGCTGTTTACAACCATATTCCGAATTGCGTTAAATGTATCGTCTACCAGATTGATTCTGTCTACCGGTGATCCGGGAAACGTAGTACAGGTTTTCGGCAATTTCGTAGGCGGCGGTGATTTGGTAATCGGTATCATTGTATTTATTATTCTGATTATCGTTCAGTTTATGGTTATCAACAAGGGTTCTGAACGTGTAGCTGAGGTAACGGCCAGATTTACATTGGATGCTATGCCGGGTAAACAGATGGCGATTGATGCGGATTTAAATACCGGCGCAATCGACGATGCGGAAGCAAAGAAGCGAAGAGAAAAAATTCAGGAGGAATCCAGCTTCTTCGGCTCTATGGATGGTGCGGTAAAGTATGTAAAGGGAGATGCAACGGCGGGGCTTTTGATTACGGCAGTTAATATTATCGGTGGTATTGCAATGGGTATGATGAGAGGCGGATTGGAGTTTATGGCGGCTCTCGATAAATATACGATTTTGACAATCGGTGACGGTCTTGTCAGTCAGATCCCGTCATTACTGATTTCGCTTTCTACCGGTATTCTGGTTACTAAGGGGTCAAAGGATGCCGATTTCGGAACGGTGCTCGTCAGTCAGTTATTCGGTGTGCCAAAGGTATTGTATTTTGTTGGAAGTACGATTATTGCACTTGGTATATTGACACCGTTGAATACCATTTTGTTTTTAATTATCGGTCTTTCGTTTATTATTTGTGCAAGGGTTATGGCAAGTACGCTTGAGACTGCTAAAATTGACAAACAGGTAGATGCTGATGAAGTGGCGGCAGAGGAAATCCGTCAGCCGGAAAATGTTACTTCTCTTTTGCAGGTTGACCCGATTGAACTGGAATTTGGTTACGGTATTATACCATTGGCAGATGTCAATCAGGGAGGTGATTTACTTGACCGTGTTGTTATGATACGTCGTCAGGTAGCACTTGAGCTTGGTACGGTAGTGCCGATTATTCGTTTGCGCGATAACATTCAGCTTAATCCGAACCAGTATATTATAAAAATTAAAGGAATACAGGTCAGTGAGGGTGAAATTCTGTTTGATCACTATATGGCAATGAATCCGGGATATGTGGAGGAAGAGATTACCGGTATTCCGACCTTCGAGCCGTCCTTCCATTTGCCGGCAATCTGGATTACGGAAAATCAGAGAGAGCGCGCAGAGAGTATGGGGTATACGGTAGTTGATCCGCCTTCGATTATTGCTACACATTTGACAGAGATTATTCGTCAGCATATTGCTGAGCTGCTTTCCCGTCAGGATGTACAGGGGCTTGTCAGCAATATTAAGGAAACCAATCCCGTGCTTGTGGATGAGCTTGTGCCGAAGCTGCTTGGACTTGGTGAAATTCAGAAGGTATTACAGAATCTCTTAAAAGAGGGCATCTCTATCAGGGATTTGCAGACGATATTTGAAACATTGGCAGACTATGCAGCTACGACGCGAGATACGGACATTTTGACAGAGTATGTGCGTCAGGCATTGAAGCGTGCAATTTCCGGAAAATTTTTCCCGGCAAATGAGACGACAAGTGTTGTGACATTAGATCCGAGAATTGAGCAGGAAATTATGGGAAGCGTAAAGCAGACCGAGCAGGGGGCATATCTGACCTTGGATCCGGATCGGACGAAGCGGATTATTGCTTCTGTGGAAACAGAGATTAAAAAGCTGGAAGAGCTTGGAAGGAATCCGATTATTATTACCTCGCCGATTGTCAGAATGTATTTCAGACGATTAACTGAGGACTATTTTAAAGATTTAATTGTGATTTCTTATAATGAGATAGAGTCGAATATTGAATTACAATCTGTTGGGATGGTGACAGCATAATGATTATAAAAAAATATCAGGCAAAAACGGAAGCGGAAGCGGTAGAGCAGGCGAAAAAGGAGATGGGAAACGGCGTTGTAATTATGAATGTCCGTAACTTAAAGAAAAAGGGCTTTTTCAGCATGCTAAGACCACAGATGGTTGAGATTACAGTGGCGCTGGAGGAGGATGAGGAGCGTAGCATAGGGCGCAGAGATGTGCAGCAGGCAGCGTCGGAAGCAGCGGAGATGCCTGTGAAAAAGAATCCGATTCTGCCGAGAGAGCTGGTACAGAGTACGATGCGAAATACGGTAGAAAGAACCGAAGATGCAAAGGAAAAAGCCATTGAGGAAAGACTTGACAGCTTGCAGAATTTGTTGGAGAAGCAGTTAAAGCCTACAGAAGAAGAACGTGAAGAAAAAAAGGATGCAGAGGAGCCGGAGGAGAAGAGTGAGTCCGAGGCTTTTATGCAGCTTTTGTATAATACCATGATTGAGAATGAAGTAAATGAGAAATATGCAAATCAAATCATGGATGAATTTGAAAAAAACAATAAAGCAAATGTACCGATGGATTATGCTCTGGCAAATGTATACCAGAAGCTGATTTTAAAATTCGGTAAGCCGGTGGAAATAGAGCCGTCACAGAACGGACCGAAGGTGATTTTCTTTATCGGACCGACCGGTGTGGGAAAAACGACAACGATTGCAAAGCTTGCATCGAAATTCAAATTGGATGAAAAACGTAAAATCGCGCTTTTAACTGCGGATACCTATCGTATTGCTGCGGTTGAGCAGCTTCGGGTTTATGCCAATATATTAGAAGTGCCGTTCCGTGTTATCTATTCTGAGGATGAGATACAGGAGGCTTTGCAGCATTTTGCTGAGTATGACTATATTCTGGTCGATACAGCGGGGCATTCTCATCACAATGACAGCCAGAAGGATGCGATGAACGAATTCATCCATTCGGTGGACGGAAAAGCGGAAAAAGAAATATATCTGGTAGTCAGTGCGACGACAAAATATAAGGACTTAATCAGTATTGCGGATGCATATAAAGGTATGGTGGAGTATAAGCTGATTTTTACAAAGCTGGATGAAACCACTTCATTCGGCAATTTATTGAATCTGAAGCTTTATACCGGAGCATCGTTATCCTATGTTACTTGCGGACAAAATGTGCCGGATGATATTGATAAGTTTAATCCTCAAAAAACAGTGAAACAATTGTTGGGCGGAAAACGCTAGAGGCAGAGGAGTTTGTTATGGATCAGGCAGAAAAATTAAGAAATATCATAAAAGCCAGCTCGCAGGCACAGAAGCCGATGGCAAGAGTAATTACCGTCACCAGCGGAAAAGGCGGAGTAGGCAAGTCAAATACGGCAATTAATTTGGCAATCCAATTTAAAAAGCTGGGACAGAGAGTCATTATTCTGGATGCTGACTTTGGCTTGGCAAATATAGAGATTATGTTTGGAACGATTCCGAAGCATAATCTCAGTGATTTGATTTATCAGGGAAAAAACATCAAGGAGATAATTACCTGGGGACCGGGAGAAATCGGTTTTATATCCGGTGGCAGCGGAATTGCCGGACTGTCCAATTTGCGTAGGGAATATTTGGATTATATTATCCAAAATTTAAAGGAACTGGATGCCATTGCAGATGTTATAATTATAGATACTGGAGCAGGAATTTCCGATGCTGTATTGGAGTTTTTGGTTGCCAGTGGCGAGATTTTGTTAGTAACAACACCGGAACCGACCTCGATTACAGATTCTTATTCACTTCTGAAGGCATTAAACAGACATCCGCGATTTGAGCGTGACAGTGTACAACTGAAAATGATTGCAAACAGGGTAGAATCAATCGAAGAAGGTAAAAATCTATACGGCAAGCTCAATGCGGTTGTTTCCAGATATTTGAATCTTCCGCTTGAGTATTTGGGCTCGGTGCCCTATGATGCGCAGTTGTCAAAGGCTGTGATGCAACAGATGCCCGTTTCCTTGCAGCATCCGAATGCAAAGGCTTCTTATGCTTATGAAGAGATTGCGGCGGTACTGATGAACGTAGAGCTGAATAAAAGCCTGAAAAAACGTGGCATGGCAGCATTCTTTTCACATATTGTAAATGGGAAAAAGATGGGATAGATGAGATGAATCTGATAGAAAACATAATAAAACCGGGAACAAGAATCGAATTAATACCGGATGATCTGCCGAAGGATGCGGTACCGGGAGCCGTAAAACGCTATCAAAGTCAAGTCAGTGATATCCGTGAGGATGGCAGAATCGAAATATATATGCCGATTGAGCAGGGAAAACTAATCCTACTGCAGGTAGAGAGCCGATTGGATGTGTTTTTTTATTCGGCAAGCGGCATTTATGAATGCCGGGCAATCGTAAAGGAACGCTACAAGCGTGACGGTCTGTATCTGGTGGTTCTGTGGCCCACAAGCGAATTAAAAAAGCGGCAAAGACGTGAATATTATCGTTATTCCTGTTCTATGCCTGTGCATGTGCGTAGGATGGATGAAGTGGAACGGAGATGGATGACGGAAAGAGGAAAGCTGATTGTATTTGAAGATTTACCTCTGGAAGAAAATACGATAGTAGATATCAGCGGCGGCGGCATGCAGTTTATCGGAGAGCATCGTTATGAAAGCGGGGAGCTCCTTTACAGTGAGTTTGTTTTTGGTAAGGAGTACAGGCAATGCTTAAAGGTATTGGACAGCAGCAGTATACCGGACAGACCCGGTGAATATCGTCATCGTTTAAAATTTCTCGGAATGGATCGGCGTGCAAGAGAGCAAATTATTCAAAATATCTTTGCATTGGAGAGAATGAAGCGAAAATTTGAGTATAATTTCGAATAATAACAGAAAAAGGAGCAAATTATGAAAAAAATTCTCGTAGTTGATGACTCTGCACTCATGAGAAGGGTGCTCTGTGATATAATTAGTCAAGATAAACGATTCCAGGTGACCGGAAAGGCAAATAACGGTCTGGAAGCATTGGAGCTTTTGACAAAAGAGACGTATGATGCGGTTGTGCTCGATGTAAATATGCCAAAGATGAACGGATTGGAGCTTTTGCGTGAGCTTCAAAAACGTAAAATTTCGGTAAAGGTTATGATGGCGAGTACCGATACAAGAGAAGGTGCCAAGACAACGATGGATGCATTAGAGCTTGGAGCACTTGATTTTGTACATAAGCCGATGAATGCAATTGACTGTCGGGAGGATAATTTCGTACAGACACTTCATCGGACGCTTTGGGCGGTTGCAGAAAGCAATGCACCTGTTTATGAAAAGGCGTTTACCGTAGAGAGCATGAAAAAAACCAAGCAGGTTGTTGAACTGGTAAAAAAGCACTCTGCAATGACTGCGGGAAACAAAATTGTAGCAATCGCAAGCTCAACAGGCGGACCCAAGGCACTTCACAGTGTTGTAACACGGTTGCCGAAAAATTTGAAAGCGCCGGTTGTTATCGTGCAGCATATGCCGGTTGGCTTTACGCATTCCCTGGCAGAACGGTTAAATTCGCTCAGTGAGCTTACTGTATCGGAAGGTGTCGATGGTGAAGTGTTAGAGCGCGGACATGTATATGTAGCACGGGGTGGCAAGCATCTGAACATTGATGCAAAGCCGGGCGGCAAATACGTAATCCGTTATTCGGACGAACCGACGCGAGAGGGTGTAAAGCCTTGTGCGAATTATATGTATGAGTCATTGGCAAAGAGTAATTTTGACCAGATTGTCTGTGTTGTTATGACAGGCATGGGAGCTGATGGTACAAAGGGAATCGAAAATCTGAAGAGCAGAAAAAAATGCTATGTGATAGCGCAGGAGCAGAGTACCTGTGCGGTGTACGGAATGCCCAGAAGTGTAGTACAGGCAGGACTTGCGGATGAGGTGGTTCCGCTTGATCAGATAGCACAGGAAATTATATTGAACGTGGGGGTAATTTGACATGGATGTAAGCCAATATCTTGAGATTTTCATTGATGAAACAAAAGAGCATCTGCAAAATTTAAATACGCAGATTCTAAATCTGGAACAGGATTCGGAAAACGAAGATACCATTAACGAAATTTTCCGTGCTGCCCATTCTTTAAAAGGTATGGCGGGCACAATGGGATATAAGAGAATGCAGACTCTTACCCACGATATGGAAAATGCTTTTTCCGAGGTTCGAAACGGAAACATTAAAGTTAATGCAAATATGATTGATATTCTGTTTCAGTGTCTGGATGCATTGGAAGAATATTTGGACAATATACAGACGGATGCCGATGAAGGCACAAATGATAACGAACCGTTGATTAAAGCACTGACTCAGATTTTGGGCGGAGAGACAGGTGATGCTCCGCAGACCGCTCAGGCAGAGAAAAAGGAAGCTGCGGCAGAGAAAAAGGCGGAAGCAGAGGGCGCGGATGCTGATGCAAAATGGGCTTCGGTTGCGCTTGGTGACAGTGAAAGAACCGTTATCGGAAAAGCAGTTCAGATGGGCAAGTATGCTTACGGCATTACGGTATATATTCAGGAAAGCTGCATTTTAAAAGCAGCAAGAGCATTTTTGGTGTTCAAGGCAGTTGAGGAGCTGGGGGAGATTCTTGTTTCCAGTCCTTCTGCACAGGATATTGAGGATGAGAAATTCGAGAATGATTTCAGTATCATTGTTCTTTCGGACAGATCGTTGGATGAACTGATTGCTGCAGCACAGAGTGTGTCTGAGATTGAAAAGGTTTCTGCAGGTGTTCTGGAAATTGAAGCGGCAGATGCGGCAGACGGCGTGACAGAAAGTGGCGCAGTAGCAGAAGCAGCAAAAGAAGAACTGGCAGTTGCTGGTCCGGCAGTCAGCACTGCAGCTAAGCAGGAGAAGAAACCGGCAGCCGGAAAGCCGGTTGTAAACCGTACGGTTCGTGTCGATATTGAGAAATTGGATTCTCTGATGAATCTTGTCAGTGAGTTGATTATTGCAAAGAATTCCTTAGTATCCGCAACCGCAAGCAATTCGACAGATAATAGTGCAGGTGCTGCCTTTAATGAGCATATAGAGTATTTGGAAAGCGTAACTACAAATCTGCATGAATCTGTTATGAAGGTACGAATGGTACCGATTGAAAGTGTAGTACAGAAGTTCCCACGTATGATTCGTGATTTGCAGAAGAAATTGGGCAAGAAGATGGAACTCTATATGTCCGGTGAAGAAACAGAGCTTGACCGTACTGTAGTAGATGAAATCGGTGACCCGTTGATGCATTTACTTCGTAATGCAGCTGACCACGGTTTGGAAAGTGCACAGCTTCGTAAAGAAAGAGGAAAGCCGGAGACCGGTTCCATTCATTTGGATGCATATCAGGATGGTAACAACGTAATCATTGAAGTAAGTGATGACGGTGGCGGAATCAATGTAGAGGCTGTAAAACAGAAAGCAATCAGCCGTGGTGTGGTAACATCGGAACAGGCAGAAAGCATGAGTGATAAGGACGTTATCGATTTGTTGTTTATGCCAAGCTTTTCTATGGCAAAAGAGGTAACGGATGTATCCGGCAGAGGTGTAGGTCTGGATGTTGTAAAATCTAAGATTGAAGCACTCAGCGGTGAAGTAGACGTAAAAACCAAATTCGGTGAAGGAAGTACATGGACGATTCGACTGCCGCTTACCCTTGCTATTATTCAGGCATTGATGGTAGTTGTGGGAGAAGAGAAGTATGCTATTTCTCTTGGCTCGATTGAAACCATTGAAAATATTACAAAAGAAGACATCAAATATGTACAGGCAAAAGAAGTTATCAATTTGCGCGGTACGGTAATTCCACTCGTTCGTCTGGATGAGATGCTGGATATCAGAGAGGAAAGAGGCAATCAGGATAATCTTGTGGTTGTTATCGTCAGAAAAGGTGATAAGCAGGCAGGTCTGGTTGTGGATGAGCTGATTGGACAGCAGGAAATCGTTATTAAGTCTCTTGGCAAATA
>JAZNIP010000330.1:0-11570 GCA_045577575.1 Lachnospiraceae bacterium
CATGTGACTTCGGTGTAATCGGATCACGCAAAAAGATGACAAGGTCAATCTGATTATTCTCAATCTGTGCTCCGAGCTGTTGGGCACCGCCCAAATGTCCCGCAAGATGCTTATGAATACTCAGATTTGTAACCTCCTCCACCAGTCTTCCGGTTGTACCGGTAGCAAAAAGCTCATTTTTAGATAAAATGCCTCTGTAGGCAATGCAGAAATTCTGCATCAATTTCTTTTTTGCATCGTGTGCAATCAGTGCTATTTTCATCGCAAGTCCCCCATCTTATAATTTCAAACTAGTATTTTTTCCCTGTAGCCGCACATTTAAAACAAATCCCATTCCGATAAAGAGACTGACCAGTGAGGTTAACCCTGCACTGACAAATGGAAGAGGAATTCCGGTATTGGGCATAAGCCCCGTTGCAACGGAAATGTTGATATAACTCTGAAATCCTACGATTCCGGCCATCCCGCTGCATATAATCATGCCTGCAGTATCCTTTGCTCTGCGAGCTATCATAATACATTCCAATGCAATCAAAAACAAAAGCAAAATAACGATACAGGAGCCGACAAAACCAAGCTCCTCACCGACTATAGCAAAAATGAAATCCGTCTGAGGCTCTGAAATAAACTTGCCGTTTTTCACGGAGCCGATAACATTATTATTAAGCCCCTTTCCCCAGAGCTGCCCGGAACCGATTGCCATAATGGAATTTGACTGCTGATAGCCTTCCGTATTCACATATTCGGACGGATGAAGCCACGCAAGAATACGTCTCTGCTGATATTCCTTAATAATCTGCTGATCCGGCTGTAAAACAAGTGTCAAAAAGACGATAACAGACGGTATAACAACCGCGAGCACACCGGCTATGATTTTGTAATCCAGTCCTCCGATAAACAATATAATACAAAAAATAATCATAACCATAATACTGGTTGATAAATCCGGCTGATTATAAATCAAAAACAGCGGAGGCAAAAATAAAAATATCATTTGTGCAAGCGTACGGAACGTATTTAAACTTTCCTTTTTTTTCATAATATACTGTGCGTAAAACAAAATCAATAAAATTTTTGCAAGTTCTGACGGTTGAAAACTTATTCCGAAAATAGTAAACCATCTTTGCGCACCACCGGCCTTTGAACCCATAAATTCTACAAGTAACAGCAGACCTACATTTAAAATATAAAATACCCAGTATAGATTAAGCAATGCCGAATAATCAAATAAAGAAATGACAATCATCAGAAATACACCAAGGATAAATCCAACAATCTGTTTATCCTGAATGGACTTCTGCGCACTTCCGATTGCCATAATTCCAATAACGGAAATCGCAATCAGCATAATAACCAATTTGAAATCATAATCTCTGATACGGTATCGTTTTAACATAATCTATTATCTGCTCCGCTTCTGCTGTCTAAGCCTCAGTGTTTTAAATCAATAATCGGAATATTGGCATATAGAATTGGACTTTTTACCGGTCTTCCCATAGCCGTTTCCTTTGTAATTTGAATTTCCATGCTTTTTGCATCGATTTTCATATATTTTGATATTACCTTTGCAATATCCGCTTTTATCATATCCATCATCTCCGGCGAACAATTAATTCTATCGGAAATTAATAAAATTTTCAGTCTGTCCTTTGCAAGCTCTCCTGATGTCTTTTTATGAAAAATATGTAATAAACCCATGCTGTCGCCTCCTAATTTCTGTGAAATATCCCGCTTACTCTTGCCCAAATGGAAATTCGTTTTTCAAAATTCAGAAACGGAACCTCCTCACCGAGTACACGACCACAGATATTTTTGTAGGCTCTGCCGGCTAAGGTGGCATTGCCCACAAGTGGCTCTCCCTGATTAGCAGCAATAACAACATTTTCATCATCGGGAACGATACCGATGAGAGGAATCGCTAAAATATCGGCAACGTCATTCACCGACATCATATCACCGCGTCGTACCATATCAATTTTGAGTTTATTTACAATCAAATCAATCTTTTCTATTTCGTTGGCACCCAAAAGCCCGATGATACGGTCTGCATCCCGTATAGAAGACACTTCGGGTGTCGTGATAACAAATGCCCGGTCTGCACCTGCAATTGCATTCTGAAAGCCCTGTTCGATTCCGGCCGGACAATCCAAAATTACATAGTCAAACTGCTCACGCAGACTCTCAACCATTTTCTTCATTTGCGACGGTGTAACTGCCGACTTATCCCTTGTCTGTGCCGAAGGCATCAGATACAGTCCCGGATATCGTTTGTCCTTAATCAGAGCCTGCTTTATACGACATTTTCCTTCTATGACATCGACCAGATTGTATACAATCCGGTTTTCCAGTCCCATGATAACGTCCAGATTCCGAAGTCCGATGTCCGTATCAATCAGAACTACCTTTTTTCCCATTGTAGCAAGACCTGTTCCAAGATTTGCGGTTGTAGTGGTCTTTCCTACACCGCCTTTTCCTGACGTAATGACAATTACTTCACTCATTGATGAGTACCTCCTTGAGATTCATAGATTGTCCCCTAAATTTACGTCGCACATCCTTTAGATGGGAAGCATATTTAGTAATTCTTTTGTAATCGGTTCCACATGAACCTGTCCTGCTTTTTCATAAGCAATTTTCGGCTGTACCTTTGGTCGTATTGACCATTTTCCGGCTTTTTTACCGCCGTTATCGTATTTTATATCACCGATTTTGAGCTTTTCCGGCGACATTTCCAATGCTGCAACAAAATGTCCCTTCTCGCCGTCGGCACCTGCATAGGCTTCCCCATACAGACCACCGATAATAATAATATCCTTTTTCGCAGCGATACAGGACCCCGGATAGACATCACCAATGATGACAATACTGGAATCCATTTCCAGTACCTGTCCGTCCTTTAGATTCCCCCGATAAAACCGTCCTTCATTTTCATCCTTTTTGTCCACCTGATGTATGGCTTTCAAATAGGTCTGATTTTTCTCCTCATCCTTTCCGACGAGGCAGACAATGTGCAGGCTGCAATTTGAAGTAATCTGTGCGACCAGCTCTTTTTCTTCTTCTGCGCTCAGTACTCTTCCTTCAAAGGAAATTGCCATTTTGGCATCCTTAAAAAAAGCGGCAGACTCTTTAAACTTCATTCCAACCTCTTCCAAAAGCGTCGGAAACGGAATCGTATCATCCAAAATAACAGCAATGCCGTTCTGAAAGCTTTTTATGATAACTGGACTGTTCATATGGGTATCCTTCTTTCCTTTCTGACCGGAGTTTAATCGCCTCCCGCTGCTATTGCATCCGGACGGATAGCGGTTCCTGTCAGAATATTTTCTTCTTCATCCGGATCAAAGTAATAACGGATGACGTCTCTTGAAATCTCTGCTGCATAGTCAGAGGTATATCCGAATGCCACACGGGTAGCAATGGCAATCTCCGGCTTTTCATAAGGTGCATAACCAACAAACAACGCGTGGTTCGCACGATTTCGGTTTTCCTGTGCCGTACCGGTTTTACCCGCTACATTTACAGGCATATCGTTGTAGTACGCTTTACGCTCCACAACTCGGCGCATGCCGCGATGAACCGCATTCCATTCATACACCGGAAGTTCTATTTTATTGCGGATTTTCGGAGTATAATCCTCCAAAACATTTCCGTTATTATCCTTTAATTTATCCAATAAACTCAATTGATAGCAGGTACCGCTGTTGGCAACCGTTGTAACATAACGTGCCAGTCCTACAGTCGTCAAATTGTTGGTACCCTGACCGATGGCAGAACGCACCGCATCGATATTGGACAACTCCGGTTCGGATTCCGCAATTTCAACACCCGATGTCTCTGAAAGACCAAACATATCTGCATATTTAGCCAATGCTTCCAAGCCGCGGTCACTGTTATACATACCGGTTGCTTTGCTGCCGAGGCGGTATCCCACTTCATAAAAGAAGCTGTTACAGGAATGCTCAATCCCTCCTGCTACATCGAGCTTACCGTGATTTCCTCCGTTGGAAACAATCCAACATTTCGGAGGCGGTGTGATTTTATCAAAAGGACCGTAACATCCAAGTACCTCATTAACACCGATAACCCCCTCTTCCATGCCTGCAATGGCAGAAACCATTTTAAAGGTGGAACCGGGAGCACTTTTTTGCTGTGTTGCATAGTTCCACATCGGCTTGGATAAATCATTCTGTAATTGATTATAATAGTTGGAATCAATGTTATTCGCAAGACGATTGGTATCATATCCCGGATAAGTAACAAGTGCTCTTACCTCTCCGGTATTGACATCGGTCACTACACAAGAACCGGAACACGGATCAAGTGCAAGCTGAGCAGGTGTAATATCCAGCTCCTCTATCAGCTTAACCATAAAGCTGTAAGCCGATATTTTTCCGTTTTTCAATTCCTGCTCCTCCTCCTCGGATATTTCTACAATCCCCTGTTCAAGCAGCAGGCTGCATACCTGTTTTCCGCTCAGCACATCATCCTGAATCATATAACGGTAAATCTTTTTTGAAAATTCGGTATTCTCATCCAGATTTTCAAAAATTGTTATCAGAAGCTGTTCGTATATTTCCTCTGAGGAAGCATATTTACTATCCAGATTAATTTTGGTGACATCAATCCAGTTCATGGCAATGGCGTGATTTAAAAACTCTGCCAGACTGATGCTTTCTTCATTTTTCCATGCCTGATATACCGCATCCGTTGTATCAATGGCATCATTCACTAAAATCCCCTTGCTTTCCGAGGCAAGCATACTGACAATATAGCTCTGATATACCTGATACTCTTCCGGTAAATTCTTATAGGGAGTGCGTTTTTCGGAAAACTCCTCCTTCAGCCGCTCAAAAATTTCCATTTTGGTTTCGAGATAGCTTAAATAAACCTCCTGCTCAACCGGCTGGGCATTTTTTTCCGTAAAATGAGAAATATCAATAATATTATTGTTAATTAATGCATAATATACATCATATATCGGAATTCGTATTTTTGCAGAAGTAATGTTGGCGGTATCATAGCTTTTGGTATTATCCAGCTTGGATACTAAAATTCCGGCAATCTTCTGTTCCAATATATTATAAACTGCTTTTTGTAAATTTTTATCAATGGTCAGGTACAAATCATTTCCGGCAATGGGTTCTGTACGCTCGGTAATTTCAATTACCTTTCCGAGATTGTCTACATACATAATCTCAGAGCCCTTTTTTCCCTGCAGCTTTGTTTCCATGACCTGCTCAATTCCCGCTTTTCCGATGGTATCGGTAGCGGAATAGGACTCGTTTTCTTTTAAAAGCTCTGTCAGCTCATCCTGTGATATTTTTCCTGTATATCCGAGAATATGAGAAAAATATACACTGTCCTCATATTTACGAACCGTATCCTCTGCAATGGATACACCATCCAATGCATCACTATTTTCCATTACAACAGCTACTGTTCTTTCATTGACATCGGATGCAACCGTTGTGGCAATGTATTTCTGATAGCTGTTTGCACTCATCGCATAACGAATGGTTACGATTTTCAGAAGTTCTTCCTTTGTATAACCCTTTCCCGGCACAAAGCTTTTTTTATCATTCTCATTTTCATAAGCTCCGATTTCATAACGGCTTGTGCCTGCCAGATATTCTATGACTTCGTCGGGAGTCGCACTTTTCTGGCTGTATTTCAGCTTATCAACAGAGGTGCATCCGTATACATCCGCAAGAAAACGCAGCTTTTGCTTATCCGATACCGTAAATTGGTAGTGGTCATCCTTGTCCAGCACAATATTAAAATCATTGATAATTTTGTCTCCGTTTTTTTCAATAATTTTAATAAGCTTATAAATCGTTGCATTGAGCTTTTCGTTTTTGTCATTACCCGATTCATATACATCTTCAATGGTAACGTTATAAGCCAATTCATTATATGCCAGCAGCTCGCCGTTACAGTCGTAAATGTTTCCTCTTGTACTGGCAATGGAACGTTCTTTACGAATTTTTAATTTGAAGTTGTTCATATATTCCTCTCCATTTACAATTTGAAGAGTGAATACCCGGTGAAGCAGTGTAAGACAAAGAATGGAAAAACATACTATCAAAACAAAAAGTCTGGAAGTAATAAAATTAATAAAATGTTCTTTTATATTATTAAACAAACTTTTTTGCACTCCTTTTTTCGTGCTCTGTCAGTTTTTGATCAATTTTTAAAATGAGCGGATATAAAATCAACGATACTGCAACCGTATAAATTACCTCCGGCAAAATGATTTTCATAAAATAATATCCGATTTGAAAACGGCTTCTGAGTAAGAACAGCAGACAATAACACAATATATTGTATACAAAGTCGCTGGCAGCAATCAGGCACAGAGGCAGTTTTATGTCCTCCGGGAAAAAAATCTTGCTGAAGCTGCCGTTTATGTAACCGATATACATGTAAATCAATGCATAAAATCCAATGACCTCACCGAAAAAAATATCCAGCAGAAGTCCTGACAAAAAGCCTGTTAGCAGTCCGCTTTTTCTACCACCCATGAAACCATAGGAAGAGGTCAGTATAATTAACAGATTCGGAATAATACCACCGAATGCCAGTGCATGAAACACGGTACATTGCAGCAAAAAGCATACTAAAATCAATACACCGATTAAAATTTTACGTTTCATGCTTCTCCCCTTTCCTAATTCTCAAGACTTTGCTTGGTTTCTAAAATTACAAGTACTTCCTCCAGATGCTGAAAATCCACAGCAGGAGTGGCATAACCGGATTTGGTCAGATTATTGGAGTCCATTTCCATCGTACTGATATAACCGATTAATATTCCGGGAAGGTACTTATCACTGATGTTTGAGGTGACAATTTTATCTCCCTCCACTACCTGATTATCTACATCCACAAGCTGTTCAAAACGAATCAGTCCCTGCCCCATCAGCTCCAAATCGCCTGACACAATCAGATTATCCGAGGTAGACAGTACCATTCCGCTGACATTGGAGTTGTCGTTGATGATAGCAGTAACCTTTGACCAGTTTTTGCCTACGTCAACAATTCTGCCCACCAGACCACTGCCTGCCATAACATTCATATCAACCGTCAACCCGTCCTCCGAGCCTTTGTTAATCGTAAAGGAATGAAACCAGTTTCCTCCGTCCCAACCGATAATCCGGGCACCGATTTTTTCGTATTGGGAATACTCATCATCCAACTGATACAGCTCTCTTAAATGATTTAATTCATATTTGTCCTGCTGCAACATGGTATTTTCAATGGTCAGCTCATCGACCTGTTTCTTTAATGCCTGATTTTCTTCCAATAAATCCCTGATTTGTGCAAGCTCATCCGATTTATCGGACAGCCATGTACCTACTTCCGTAATACCGTTTTGAAAGGGAACGGTAACATAGCCGACTGCTGTCCCGAGCGAGCCGTTAAATATATCGGTTGTAAAGGTTATCGCCATCATGCAGATACACAAAATGGTTATAATCAGGAGCATATATTTACTCGGAAGCGTAAATTTTTCTCCCCTTTTTTTGACGATTGGACTCATCGTTATCTACCCATTCCTTCAATCGCATATGCTACGGATTTATAATTGTCATCCTTTATGATACGGGAAAGTCCGATGGCTACACTGGCAATCGGCTGTTCTGCCATATTAACCTGCAGTCCGGTACCTTTGCTAATCAATTCCCCTAAATGATTTACCTGAGAAGCTCCGCCTGTCAGATAAATACCGTGACGGTAAATATCCGCAGCCAACTCCGGTGGCGTTCTCTCAAGAATCACCTTAATATTGTCAATAATAGTGCTGAAATGCTCCTGTAACGCTTCGTCTACAAGCTTTGTAGGAATCTCGCGCTCTACCGGAAGACCTGTGACAATATCTCTTCCGTATACAACAGCACCCTTTCCTTCCTTTTCTAAATCACGAAGTGCCATTTTAACGTTTTCTGCCGTTTTTCCCCCGATAATCAGGCTGAATTCCTTACGAACCGCAGAACGAATCGCTTCGTCAAATTTTTTGCCGCCCACATTAATCAAATGGCTCAGTACAATACCGCCAAGCGATAAAATAGAAATTTCCGTTGTGTCATAGCCTACATTGACAAGCAGAACACCCTGAGAATTTTTTACATCAATATCCAAACCGAGTCCATCTGCAATGGCTTTTTCCACAACCATGATTTTTTTTGCTTTTACGTTGGCATCCTTAATCAAATCATAAAATGCTCTCTTTTCTACCTCTGTAATATCCGTCGGCACTGCCACATAATAGTCGGCGCCCTTCATACCGCCCTTTGTCAATCCTCCGATAAAATATTTGATTAAGGTCTCCATATTTTTGATGTCTGCAATGACACCGTTGCAGAGAGGATAAGAAATATGAATATTTCCCGGTGCTTTTTCGTGCATTTCAAAAGCAGAATCCCCGTAAGCAAATAACGTATTTTTATTTTCAATGGCAATCATGTTTTTCTCAATCATGATGCTGTCATCTGCCCGGTTATAAATTTTAATGTTGTTGGTACCTAAATCAATACCAAATGCGCTGTTTGCCAATTTAACTTCCCCTTTCTTCTATAAGTAACCTTTTTCCTTAAAACTGTAATACATCCTGTCACCAATGACAATATGATCAATCAACGGAATCCCCATCAGTTCTCCCGCCTCTTTTATCTGCTGCGTAACAAGAATATCCTGTCTGCCCGGCGTAGGATCTCCACCCGGATGATTATGCAGCAGCATAATATAGACAGCCCCATGTCGTAATGCCGTCAAAAAAATTTCTCTTGTTGAAATCAGTGAGGCATTTACCGTCCCCTCCGATAAAACATGCTCAGTAATCAAATGATTACGGCCGTCCATCAACAAAAGAATTACTTTTTCCCGTTCAAAATGACGCAAACGCTCCATATAATAATCTGCCACCGTATCGGGACTGGTCAGCTGCAACGTCTTTTTTGCTGACTCCTGAGCAATACGCGCGGACAACTCAGCGATGCATTTTAATTTAATCGCTTTCACCTGTCCGATGCCACGAATACTCATCAGCTCATTGAGAGAAATATGATGAAGACCGATAATCCCTTTTTGACGCTCATCCGGTAAAGCAAGGACCTTTTCGGCAATGGAAACCGTATCCTCACCGACCGTACCTGTCCGAAGAATAATGGCAAGGAGCTCCGCATCCGAAAGCTGCTCGGCTCCTTTTTTCAGATATTTTTCATATGGGCCGTCGCGTCGGACGGTTTTCTTATCCTTTGTTTTATCCTGTTTGTTGTCCTGCATCTGTTTCATGCTTAGTTTGACTCATGCGGACCCCTTTTATCCCGAATAAAAACTTATAAAAAGCGATACACCACAATGCCGACTACGATACCAAGCAGACTTGCTACGGTAATCTTTATCGACAGTCCGAAGGTAATACACAAAATACCGAGATCCAAAACGACCGGTGATGACAGCCCAAAGGTCTGTCCGTAATTAATCCAACTGTCAGCCGGGAAAACATTGCCTATCAGTCCTCCCACAACCAGCCCCGCTAAAAGCAAAAGCAGACAGGTCCAGCTATTTTTTCTCTTCATATTTTTCCTCCGTTTTGCAGAAAAACATACTTTTTTCTGCTCTTTTGTACGACTTTAATCTTATCACAATTCCCATTTTATGTATATAAAATTTCCAGAAAATTTTTCGACGTTTTTCTTTAAGAAAGTCCTTTTACAAGCCCTTTTTCGACTAAAGTCTGTAGGGTTTTCAAGATTCCGAATTTTGCATGCTGCCAGGTCAGACCTCCCTGAAAGTAAACAGCATAAGGAGGTTTTATCGGTCCGTCTGCCGAAAGCTCAATGGATGAACCAGCCACAAATGCACCCGCCGCCATAATGACAGGGCTGTCATATCCGGGCATATCCCACGGCTCAGGCGTTACAAAGCTGTCAACCGGTGCCGCTGCCTGAATGCCCTGGCAAAATGCAACGACTGCATCCGGGTTATGAAATGCTACTGCCTGAATAATATCATGACGGGACTCGCTACCGTTCGGGACAACCTCAAATCCCAGCTTCTCATATAGATTGGCTGCAAAAATTGCTCCCTTTAATGCTCCTGCGGTTACCGTCGGAGCTAAAAACAATCCCTGATAAAATGCAGGAAGTGCCGAAAGTGATGCACCTACCTCTTTGCCCAGTCCCGGTGAAGTCAGACGATATGCGGCATTTTCCACACATTCCTTTTTTCCTGCGATATAACCGCCCACCGGAGCAAGACCGCCACCCGGATTTTTGATCAGAGAACCTACTACCATGTCAGCGCCTACATCCGTAGGCTCAATCCGTTCTACAAATTCGCCATAACAGTTATCTACCATACAGATAACATCCGGCTTTCTCTCTTTCACAAATGCAATCAATTCACCAATTCGTTTTACGGAAAGTGTCGGCCGTGTCTGATATCCCTTAGACCGCTGGATGGTTACAAGCCGGGTCTTTTCATTGATCGCCTTTGCAATATTTTCATAATCAAAGCTGCCGTCCGAGAGTAAATCTACCTGCCGATAGGAAATTCCGTATTCCTTCAGGGAGCCTTTGGAAGGACGGATACCAATGACCTCCTCCAGTGTATCATAGGGCTTTCCAACCGGCGAAAGCAGTTCATCGCCGGGACGCAGATTACTCATCAGAGCAAGCGCAAGAGCATGGGTACCACAGGTAATCTGTGGTCTTACAAGAGCATCCTCTGCATGAAACATGGAAGCATATACTGCTTCCAGTGTCTCCCTTCCGATATCATTGTACCCATATCCGGTTGTACCATACAGACATGCTTCACTGACCTTATTTTTCTGCATGGCATTTACTACCTTTAGCTGATTATATTCTGCCGTATCATCAATTTCCGCAAAGCGTTTCTTTAAATCTGCAAGAATACCTTCTCCAAAAGTATAGACTTTTTCGGAAATCCCCATTTGTTTATACTGTTCCTTTAACTGTGTATCTATGTTAAGCTGCCGTATTTCTGTGCTCATGAATAATCTGATATTCCTTTCTCTTTCATTTTTTCTGTCATATAATCCAAGATTTTCCCGTCATCGTAACCGAATTTCTCTTTTTCCAGCCAGATAACCTCTTTTTCGCGTCGAAACCATGTCAGTTGTCTTTTTGCAAAATGTCTTGTATCCCGTTTTATCAAATAAACTGCCCGCTCTAAAGTAATTTCACCGCTTAAATAATCTAAAATTTCTTTGTAGCCCAGTCCCTGCATGGAAACCATATCACGCCTGCAGCCTTTTTCCATCAGCCGCGTTACTTCTTCAACCAACCCGTCCGTCAGCATTTTGTCTACCCGTTCATCAATACGGGCATACAGCTTTTCTCTGTCATCATTTAAAACAAAATAACAGGACTGATAAATACTTTCCTTTTCTCTCTGCATCATTAATAGCCTTATGCTATACCGATACCGGGTACGTTCCTAAAGCTATGAATTCACTTACAGGAAGAGTAGTTGTCCATCGGGTACTCGATTACCCTTCCCGTGGTCAAAGCGTCCTTTCCTATCCGATTCATCTCTGCAAAAGAAAT
>JAZNIP010000331.1:0-7521 GCA_045577575.1 Lachnospiraceae bacterium
GCAAAAGCCCGAGTCCTTTTATAATATTCCCAAATCAATAAATCATCTCCACCTTGCTGCCTTCATAAAAAAATTGCAAAATTTCTTCAGACGTACTTTTCTGTAATGCCATATTTTTTGCTCCGTTTTGACTCATGCCGATACCGTGCCCATAGCCTCCTCCTGTTATCGTATATCCGGTAACCTCATCCTCTGACTCTGTTGTCTCTATGATAAAAAAGGAACTTGGCAGCAATGTAGGTGAAGCCACCTCACTTCCGTCCATACGAACTACCGAAGCCTCTCCGTCATTAAGAATATAACGGATATTATATTCTGTCTGAATCAAATAGGTTCCCTTCTCCCCTTTTATCAACAGCTCTGCCGCATTACCACCTGTGTTTCTGCTGACAATCTTTAATTCTTTTATTTTTCCTAATCCGCCCGGTTGTTGACTAATGTAGTCACCGCCACTTTCTGTCAAAACATAACCGGGCTGCAATGCATATCTCTCCAAAATGCGCTTTTCCATCAGCTCTTCGTTTAATTCTTCTACCTCATAACTCCACCGGAACCATGCTTCCCCGCTTTCCGGAAAATCCGTCTGCTTTTGTTTTATAAATTCGGTAAATTCCCTTTCCTCCTGTAAGCTTTTCGATATGCCCTCGGCAGGCTCCTTTTCTCCGGCCTGATTCTCTGTTTCAGCTCCTTCATTGGCATTCAACAGCATAATCGGCTTGGCTTGTAAATACGGAAGTGTCTCAGCCTCTGTTCCGTTCCATGCACGTAAATCTGCTCCATAACCACAAGATGTTGAATAATAATAAGCATTGATTGGATTATCTTGATAGGTTAGTATCTGCCCCTTTGTTGCTTTTACCGCTTCCGTTGTCTCAACACGCTCTCCGATATTTCCGTATACCTGAAAAGCTGTACTGTCATCCACATGGGCTCCCAGCTCCGGCAAGCCTGCCCTTTTCATATTTCCATAAGCATAGGTTCTGGCACAGACAGCCTGTGCTTTTAGGCTCTCTGCCGGATAAGAAGACGGCATTTCACTGGGTACGACACTATACAAATACTCCTCAAGCAAGAGCTCATTAATCACTGCCAGACCACTTTCTGTCCGTAAAATTTCCAGTGTTCCCCGATAGTCGCAGCTTTCACGACTTCTTTGTATGGATTCCATTACCATCCTCCCGCTATTGACTGATGTAGTCAGCAATATTCTGTCCGTATTTTCATAATATTCACTGTCATCGGTAATGGTTATCCTCTCACCACTTTCAAAACATTCCGTATAATTTCCGTAATGCAGCTCATAATCACAATCTGCTGTCACCGTCACACTCTCATGATAATTCTCCCCATAATTTCCGCTTTTGATTAATACACGAATCGTTTCCATGCCTTCCTCGGATACGAGCAGACAGGCACAAATTTTTCCGTCATCAATTACATAATCTGTATTTTCATAACCGATTTGAAGCTCCTGCAGGGTCATTTCCTCAAATGTTCCGTGCAAACGGTATACTTTTACCTCCTTGTCCAGCTTCCACTCTCCGTTTTCCAGTCTCAGCGACTTCTCATTCACTCCCAACAGCTTTCCACTGATTTTTTCCTTTTTAAAACGGCAGTCTTCAATTCTTCCGTCTTTTAAGCTGATATCTGCAACCTGTTCTCTGTTTTCTTTATCAACCATCACCGGCAGATAAAAACGGTTCCCCTCAAAAAAACATAATATGCGATCCTGTTCCACCTCACTGACCCATAAATTTGACAATACCGTTTCTGTCTGTTTATCCTTTATTACAATATCCAAAATGACATTCTCTCTGGTATAAGCCGTAACCTGACAGAACAGAGCTTCCTCTACCTCATTTGTCTCATATGTATAATATTTGCCGTCAGATGAAAGTACCTTTTTATCCTGCATAAGCAGATTCTCGCCATATGCCAATAAAACCGTCTCGATTTTTTCTACGCTATCATCCTCTTCGTACTGTTTAATTCGCTCTTCCTTATCCGCATCTATTTCCGGTCTTTGACGTCCTGCCAAAAAACAAAAAAGCATAAGTCCTGTAATAATCAGAACCGCCTTTACCCACATCCGCAATCCTTTTTCCATAACTCCTCCCAGTCTTAAAGCAGTGCACTCTTGATTTCCTATAAAGCAAAAAAAGCAGTTGCCTTTAAGCAACTGCCTTTATCTTCGGTATCCCCCAAAATGTGGTTCCTGTCTTTTGACTCCTAGCTTGCGCCAGGTGGGTGACCGCAGCACGGAGGCCTGCCTTCCTCTGACCATAATGGGAGGCTTGACATTAGTCCGGCGATATAGGAATCCCGTTTAAAGTAACTGTAGGTTCAAAAATAACAAGAATTTTTAATGCCACATCTTAGGTTACTTTTATTATACCCAAAATACTTCTTAATTACAATAAAAAAATGTTTTCTTTTCTTAATGCTTATACTTCTCTCGTAATATCTCTAAGCCAGCGATAACTTTTATAATATTTATAAACCGGAGGTATTTTCCAAAGCTCATCCAGACACAATATAAAATAAACTGCCATCGGTGGAAGCTTCAGTACAAAAGCACAGAAAAATCCAAGCGGTACACTAATGCCCCACATAACAACAATATCACAAATCATTCCGAATTTCGAATTGCCGCCTGCACGGAACACACCTGATATGAGAAGTGTATTGATTGCCTGTCCGATTACATAATAGGAGCTGATTATCAGCATAATTGTCAAATATCCTTCTGCCCTATCCGTCAAATCAAAGAAGTAAAACACAATCGGACGAATACATATAATCATAATTCCGGTAAATGCACCCACAAGCAAGGTTACTTTACAGGAACGTCCGGCATCCTTTTTCGCATCCTCCAGTCTTCCCTCTCCCATCTCAATTCCAAGCAACACCGCTGCTCCAGACGCTATGGCAAAGCATAAAATCGAGCATAGGTTTCGAACCGTTGTTGCTACGGATGCCGCAGCAATCACATCTGCATTCAAATGTCCCAAAATAACAGAATAGGTTGAAAAAGCAAATGTCCATGCCCCATCATTAATCAGTGCTGGTGTTGCATAGCGAATAAAATCACGAAACAGTATCTCGTTTTTTCCAAACAAAAGACTCCATTTCAGATGTACACCGTCTCCGTGCCTCGCATCCGCCAGGCAAAGCAAAAGCTCAATAACTCTGGCAATGAAAGTACCAAGTGCCACACCAACTACGCCCAGCTTTGGTGCTCCAAAAAATCCAAAAATAAAAACGGCATTTAAAATTACATTGCTCCCAAGTGCCATAAAACTGATTATCATACTTAGCTGTGCCCGTTCCATACTTCGAAGAGCACACATATAAATCTGAGAAAAGCCCATGCACAGATAGGATACCCCGATAATCCGTAAATAGGTTGAACCTATTGCAATCAACTGACTGTCATCTGTATAAATCCGCATCAAAGCAGCCGGAAAAAACAATGCTCCAAATGCCAGAATTGCACTCACCACAAAACTGATTTTTATTCCGATTCCGATAACCACCTGTATTGCATCCGTATTTTTCCTTCCCCAATACTGAGATGCTAACATAGTGACTCCTGAGCAGATGCCGAAAAAAATACCGGATAACAAAAACTGAAACTGATTTGCAAGGGAAACTGCTGCAAGCTCCGTCTGGCCCACATATCCGAGCATAAAAACATCTGCGGAATTAACTGCATTGGTTATCAGATTTTGCAATGCAATGGGTACTACAAGAGAAATAAGTGCTTTCAAAAAGCATTTCTGCTCTCCTCTTATCCTATACATGTCAAATGTATCCTCCATGTATCATACTCCGCTTCCATAAATCGTGGAATCGGAAGTCCTGCATACATCAATGCCGCACCTGAACATTCCTGTCCCGTTTCCTCAATTCGATACATTTTTTCCTCATTTAATCCCTTCAACTGTACATAAGGAACGGCCGGATTGCATGCGGCGCACAACACTGTAACAAACAAAATGGCGCTTTCTCCATTTTCTTCTGCAAATTCCCATGATGCATACTCATGATTTTCCATTGGATTCGTTAAGCGGAAATATCGTCCCTGCTGATACAGCTGCCAATCCTCTTTATACTCTTTAATCTGGCATTTTACAAGCTTCTTTTCTTCTTCTGACAGCAGGTTTAAATCCAGCTCATAACCAAAGCCTCCGGCCATTGCCACTGCTCCTCTTGTTCTCAGCGGTGTCACTCTGCCGGTCTGATGATTCGGAACCGTCGATACATGCGCTCCGATACAGGAAATCGGATAACCAAAGGAAGTACCGTGCTGAATTTTAATGCGTTCAATCGCGTCGGTATTGTCACTGCACCAGATTTGAGGTACATAATACAGCATTCCCATATCAAATCTTCCACCGCCTCCGCTACAGCCCTCAATCAACAGCTTCGGATAACGCTCCAGAAGCCTTTCCAGCAGCTGATACATACCAAGTACATAATGATATAAGATTGCACCATAATTTTGTCTTGTATAAGCAGCAGAATATACCTCACAAATACTGCGGTTCATATCAATCTTCAGATAGTCCGGTTGTACTTCATCCAACACAACGCAAAGCTGCCCGAAAACCGCATCAATAACCTCCTGTCTTGAAAAATCAAGCACAAGCTGATAGCGGCTACGAACCGGTGCTCTGCCCGGAATCACGAACGCATAATCCGGATGCTTGCGATACAGCTCACTGTCCTCCGATACCATTTCCGGCTCTATCCATAATCCGAATTTCATTCCAAGTCCTCGGATTTCCTCTGCTACTTTTTTTAGAGAGCCTCCCAGCTTTTTCTCATTGACAAACCAGTCTCCCAGACCGGACTCATCACTGTCACGTTTCCCAAACCAACCATCATCCAATACAAACAGCTCCACACCAAGCTCAGCCGCCTGCTTTGCAATCTGTATCAGCTTCTCGCCTGTAAATTGAAAATAGGTTGCCTCCCAATTATTAATGAGGACCGGTCTGCGCCTATCTTTATGTACACCTCTGCAAATATTTTCACGAACAAGCTTATGAAACTGTACCGAAAGCTGCTGAAAGCCTTTCGCCGAAAAGCTCATTACTGCTTCCGGAGTCCAAAACCTTTCGCCGGATTGCAATTCATAAGAAAACTGATCCCCAGAAATTCCCATAAGTACTCTTGTTTGCTCATAAGGGTCTTTTTCAATTTCACTCTGGAAATTTCCACTGTATAACAGACCCATTCCATAGCAGTCTCCCATTTCCTCAGTGGATGCTTTATCTGCCAGAATCACAAACGGATTTTCCTGATGACTGGAAATACCTCTGCGGCTGCCAAATACGGTGCTCCCATGCACAGCTCCCGCTCTTTCCACCATACGCTCCATTCCGTATCTTCCACGGAAATGCAGAACATCATAATCACCATTTGTAAAATCAAGACAGAGACTGGCTGCTTTTTTCACAAAAACAGCTTCCTCCCCTTGATTTATTACACAGGCAGACCTCGCTATCACATCAAGTCCGACAAATACACCGTAATAGAGGTCTACCATAAGCTCACTGTCCCTGTCCTTCATATGGACAATCAACGTATCACATTCCTCTTCCTTTCCATAAGATGCCGGAAGCCCCGGTATACGGTACTTCCCCGCCTTTATCTCATAGGAAGCATAACGTAAATCTACAATACAACAGCCATCCTGCCGCTCAATTGCAAATGCAGTACTACGAAAATCTCCTGTTCCGAAGCAGGAATATTCCTGAGGAAGTGTATCCATAGAATAAGTTCTGTCTTTTCCTGCTTCATTCGGATTTCCCGAAAAGCCTCTGTCATACTTTGTCAGCAAATAGCTTAAATCACCCTGAATTTTTCTTCCGTAATACAGATGCAGCAGATGTCCATATTCACTGATTTTCATCTGATAAGAAGTATTTTGGGTATGTAAGGATATTATCCGGTTTTCTTTATCAATTAAAATTGCCATCCTGCACTCACTCCACCATTACTTATAATCACGAATCACACTCATGACCGGTAACACACGTCCGTCATAATCAAACACTGCCTGATTTGCCCATTCATTTCCACACGGCCCGGCTTCTTTGATATAGGCAAGTGCCCCGGGGGTCGCCCAGCCGCTTCCCGCCACAGGAATCCAGCCGCCCTCCCAATAATAAAAGCCACAACCTTTTTTATCCGGTACTGCCTTAACACAATCCATAAGTGCTTTCATAAAATCACACTGCCCCTGATGTGTCATGGGGAACGGAACCTTTTCGGCAAGCTCCGGCCTTGTTGCCATTCCTTTTCTCTCATGAGCTTCCAGCTTTTCGTATGCTGCATAGTCCTCCATCGTATGTCCCATAGAAACCTCTGCAATCATCAGCTTTTTTCCATACCGCTGTGCAATATCCCGCATATTGGCAGACAAATCCTCCAGACTGCCATGCCAGAACGGATAATAGGACAAACCGATATAATCAAAGTCCTCTCCACCGTCGCTAAAAGCATCAAACCATTCCCGATAAAGTGCATTGTTCCCACCATTGTCCAGATGAATCATTATCTCTGGTTTATCAGATACCTTGCGAACACCTCGGATTCCTGCATTGACAAAGCTGCGGATGGCATCATAATTTGGTGTTTTTCCGTTTGGCCAAAGCAGTCCGTTGCTCAATTCATTTCCTACCTGTACAATTTCCGGCAGTACACCTTCTGATTTTAATGTCTCCATAACAGAGACGGTATACTCATATACCGCCTCTGTCAGTTGCTCATCATTGTAATCTGCCCATGCCTTCGGCTTGCGCTGTTTGCCCGGGTCTGCCCAGAAGTCACTGTAATGGATGCATAAAAGCACGGAAAACCCTTTATCCTTTACCCTGTGCAGCATCTGTATCGTCCGCTTCAGGTCATTGGTTCCTGCTCCATAAGGAATGCCATCCTCTGTATATGGATTATGCCATAGACGAAGGCGAACGCTTGAAAATCCATAGCTTTTTAAAATATCAAGGAAATCTCTTTCTATGTACTTTCCATCTACCACATCATAATACTTTACTCCAAGCTCCGAAAGTTCCAGTAAAGTAGATACATCCATTCCTTTTATCATACAATGCTCCTTTAAATTCCCTTAAATCGGAAGGTAAATTCCTTCTTTTTCGATACGTCCAGCAAATATTCCGGATGTACCAATGCACCCCAGCTATCGTCACCGCCAAGTCCCATCTGTGCCTGCGCAACCCGAACAACTGTGTAGTGTCGGTTCGGCAATTCATAGGGATGAGCTGCATTTTCCAGTTCATGAGGTGTAAACGGAAGTGCACTGAAGGAAAGCTCATCACCTTCAAACATCATACCTCTTCCTTTTTTATCGGTAACAGTCGCATAACGCACACCACATTTGTTGCCACATTCCTGCGGAATCAGATATTCTGCCATATTGTCCTCAATATGGTTGGAATAAATTCCAAGCTTTGCACCATGCTGCCGGTCTGCGTAGGTTTCTTCCTTTCCAAG
>JAZNIP010000332.1:0-3710 GCA_045577575.1 Lachnospiraceae bacterium
GACAGCCTGAGGTGCGTAAGTTGCCGTCTACCAGCCCGGCCAATGCGGCATGGAGTCTGCAGCGACTGACGGAGGTCTGGCGGGCTGCACTGAAGGACGAATAAAAGAAAAAGTAATAAAAGAGCGAATAGATAAAAGAACGGGAGATATTTACTGAAATGAGTATATTAAATGTAGAAAACCTGTCGCATGGATTTGGCGACAGAGCCATATTCCATCAAGTGTCCTTTCGTATGCTGAAGGGTGAGCACATCGGATTAATCGGAGCAAACGGAGAAGGTAAGTCCACCTTTATGAATATTATTACGGGAAAGCTGCAGCCGGATGAAGGAAAAATTGAATGGGCTAAAAATGTGCGGGTAGGATATCTGGATTAGCATACGGTTTTGGAAAAGGGGATGACGATTCGTACGACTCTGGCAAGTGCTTTTGATTTTCTGTATGAAATGGAACAGAAAATGAATGATATGTATAATCGTATGGGAGAAGCACAACCGGAAGAATTGGAAGTATTGATGGAAGAAGCGGCTGTTTTGCAGGAGCTTTTAAATGCGCATGATTTCTATATGATTGATAATAAGGTAGAGGAAATCGGAAAGGCACTCGGCCTCAATGAAATCGGACTGGACAGAGATGTGACGGAATTGAGCGGCGGTCAGCGTACAAAGGTGTTGCTTGGTAAGCTGCTGTTGGAAAAACCGGATATTCTGTTGTTGGATGAGCCGACCAATTATTTGGACACGGTACATATTGAATGGCTGAAGCGGTATCTGAATGATTATGAAAATGCTTTTATCTTAATTTCCCATGACATTCCATTCCTAAACAGTGTCATTAACCTGATTTATCATATGGATAATCAGGCATTGACCCGCTATGTAGGAGATTATGATAAGTTTCAGGAGGTCTATGCAGTCAAACAGGCACAGCTTGAGGCTGCGTATAACAGGCAGCAAAAGGAGATTGCAGACTTAAAGGATTTTGTCGCGCGCAACAAAGCGAGAGTGGCAACAAGAAATATGGCAATGTCCCGGCAGAAAAAACTGGATAAAATGGAAGTAATAGAGCTGGCTGCGCAAAAGCCGAAGCCGGAATTTCAATTTAAGGAAGCAAGAACACCGAGCAGATATATTTTTCAGACGCAGGATCTGGTTATCGGCTATGATGAACCGCTTTCTTCTCCGCTGAGTCTGGAGATGGAGCGCGGTGATAAAATTGTATTGACCGGAGCAAACGGTATCGGAAAAACGACGCTGCTAAAGAGCATTTTGGGACTGATACCTGCATTGTCCGGTACGGTAGAGCAGGGGGATAATCTGTCAATCGGGTATTTCGAGCAGGAGATGTCCCAGGATGTCAAAACGACCTGTATTGAAGAGATTTGGCAGGAGTTTCCGTCATTTACCCAATATGAGGTACGATCTGCGTTGGCGAAATGCGGACTGACAACAAAGCATATAGAAAGCCTTGTAAGGGTTCTGAGCGGCGGTGAGCAGGCAAAAGTGAGATTGTGTAAGCTGATTAACAAAGAAACCAATGTACTGCTGCTTGATGAGCCGACGAATCATTTGGATGTGGACGCAAAGGATGAGCTGAAGCGTGCGCTTTTGGCGTATAAAGGAAGTATTTTGATGGTATGCCATGAGCCGGAGTTTTATGACGGACTTGCTACGGCGGTGTGGGATTGTACAAAGTGGACGACAAGGATATTCTGATATGCTCAAAGGGTGATTTGCCAAAGTTTTTTATGGCATTTGATATGGAAGTGAAGTATAATATAGAGATAAAGACATTAATTAAAAAGGGAGAACAGAAATGAAAAAGATTTTAACAAGCCTGCCTGTCCGGTTATTAATCGGTGTGGTTTTGGGGATTTTGGTCGGACTGGTGTCAAATGAATCCGTTATGCATGTGGTTGTGTCCATTAAGTATATTCTGAATCAGTTGATACTGTTCTGTGTGCCACTGATTATCATTGGATTTATTGCACCATCCATTACAAAATTAGGACAGAATGCGACAAAGCTGCTCGGTGTGGCAGTATCCATTGCATATATTTCATCGCTGGGAGCGGCATTGTTTGCTATGGCAGCCGGCTACGGAATTATTCCATATCTGTCCATTGTTACGGAGGTAGAGGGATTAAAGGAGCTTCCGGCAGTTGTATTCCAGTTGGACATTCCACAAATTATGCCTGTTATGAGTGCACTTGTGCTGTCTCTTTTACTGGGGCTTGCGGTTACCTGGACAAAGGCAGAAATTTTTACAAAGCTGTTGGATGAATTTCAGAAGGTTGTACTTAGTATTGTTACAAAGGTGGTTATTCCGCTTTTGCCGATTTATATAGGCTTCACCTTCTGCGCATTAGCATATGAGGGAACGATTACCGTACAGCTTCCGATATTTATTGAAGTGGTTCTGATTGTTATGGTAGGACATTATATCTGGATGACGCTGCTGTACATTATCGGTGGTATTTATTCCGGAAAAAATCCGATGGATGTTATCAGAAACTACGGACCGGCTTATATTACTGCAGTAGGTACGATGTCCTCGGCAGCAACATTGGCGGTTGCACTTCGTTGTGCTAAAAAATCAAAGTCGGCACTTCGTGAGGATATGGTTGATTTTGGTATTCCGTTGTTTGCAAACATTCATTTATGTGGTTCTGTATTGACAGAAGTATTTTTTGTTATGACCATTTCCCAAATTTTATATGGCAGCATTCCGCCGATAAGTACGATGGTTCTATTCTGTATTCTGCTTGGCGTGTTTGCAGTAGGTGCACCGGGTGTTCCGGGTGGTACGGTTATGGCTTCACTTGGACTGATTACCGGAGTTTTACAGTTTGATGATATGGGAACAGCACTAATGTTAACCATTTTTGCCCTGCAGGACAGCTTTGGTACTGCATGTAACGTAACCGGTGACGGTGCCCTGACCATGATGCTGACAGGTTATGTGGAAAAGCGTGGCATTAAGGCAACCGAGCAGGATATGAAGGTTAATTTGTAACGATTTGAGTAATAAAAACGAAATCATAAATAAAAAGGATAAAGCGAAAAACAGTAGAAGACATATGAAAAAGATATGGGATTATGTTTCAATTAAATCAATAGCGGTATTATCGACAAAAGAGGTCATGTCGATTATGTCGGGGACTTTGTTTGTTTTTCATACATTTTTTCTGCTACTCTTTGCCTATTTTCATATATATCCGTTAGTATTAATGAATGTAGGAAGTATCACGCTGTATGCTATTTGTTATAGTCAGGTACAAAAGGACTGTGATTTGCTTAAGATTTTTAATATGATCTATGTAGAAGTGGTTATCTATGCGGTGGTGGCTACAATTCTGCTTGGTCTGGACAGCGGATTTACGCTGTATCTGGTAATTCTCATTCCGATTGGATATTATGCGGTTTATAATTTTGGTGAAGGTGACAAGACGGTTAATCCGATGTGGTATATCTTATTGTCAGGTGTCGGTTTTTGCCTGACGAGACTGATATGTAACTTTATTGAACCAATTTATTCTTATGGTAATACACAGGTTGCCCGTGTCATATATATGATGAACTATTTTGTTACAGTAGTTGCCATTATCGGCTTTTTCAGTACGCTGATGAATCAGGTGCGTATCCTCGAGGAGATGCGGGAGCGGCAGAACAGAAGCCTTGAACAGCTTTCTAAGATTGACCCGTTGACCG
>JAZNIP010000333.1:0-5529 GCA_045577575.1 Lachnospiraceae bacterium
AGCCCGGATGGCGAATTCGCAGCGGTTGCGTACGGTTTCAGAACATAAATCAGAATTGTTACAAATTCCGCATCTGTAGTCCGTATTGGAAGGAAAACAGAAGCACTTTTCTTTTTTATAAAACCTTTTAAATTATTATTACTCCTCCATCAGCTCGCGTAGCTTGTGCATCGCCTCTTTGATTCCGCCCACCTCATCAATCAATCCTTCGCGGACGGTCTCTTCTCCCACAAGTATTGTGCCTACATCTTTCGTCAGTATCCCGGTTGCCATCATCATTTCTTCCATGCGACTTCTGGAAATACGACAATGGCTGCACACAAAACCTGTAATCCGGTCTTGAATCTGTTTGAAATAGTCAAAGGTCTGCGGTGCACCGATTACCATACCATTCATACGCACCGGATGAATAACCATTGTTCCGGTCGGTACGATAAAAGAATAATCCGTACTGGTAGCAATCGGTACTCCGATGGAATGACTTCCTCCAAGCACAAGCGATACTGTAGGCTTACTGAGAGAAGCTATCATTTCTGCAATGGCAAGCCCTGCTTCCACATCTCCCCCCATTGTATTCAGAAGCACAAGCAGACCGCCGATTTCCGTACTATCCTCTATTGCTGCAAGCTGCGGAAGAATATGTTCATATTTCGTTGTTTTTGTATTGTTGCCTAAATTATCGTGCCCTTCCACTTCTCCGATTATTGTAATCAAATGAATATCCCCTAATGTGGATTGACCGATTTCCCTGATTCGTTCATCCTGATGCTTTTCCTGCTCTCGTTTTTCTTCTTGATTTTTTTTGTTTTTTGACATTGTTCTGCTCCTTTTCAGCTCCATCTTCAAAAAAAGAGAGAGCATTTCTGCTCTCTCTAGTATCTGCAATATTTTTAAAACAATTCTATTCTTTTATAAAATATCAGATGTCAAAATCCTCCTGCCCTTCTTGCAGCTCATAGTCAAATTTCATCAGCTCCTCGGGCGGTTCATAATCAAATTTGATTTCCCGCTTTACATGTTTTTTCGGAAGCGGAAGGGGATTTGGAATATATTGAATCTCGTTTGAAGCCTGTTTTTCGTTAGAAACCCTGTTTTCCTCTGTCACTTCTGTCTGTTCCTTTTCTTTATAATCAATGGCTCGTATCGGTTTTTCTTTGTAGCTCACCTTATCCGAATGCTGCTTTATCCCTCGCAAACGAACAGAAATGTACGGAATTACCGCACATACCGCTAAAATAAAAAATAAAATCAGACGCTCAATAACCACCAAAGGCTGAAGCTGCATTCCCAAAAAGCAACCATATACATCAAGCCATAAAAAAGCTCCTATCGCCATTCCTATCATCAAGCCATAAAAAGCAACCTTGAATTTTCTTTTTTCTGCATAAGCCGATAAAAATCCTGATAACGCAACTAACGTCATTCCCATGCAAATCTCCGGCAACAGCTCCGGTGTGATTCGATTAAAACCGAATAAAAATTTCGGTGCAACTGACATCAAAACAAAGAACACTACCGAAGAAGCTCTTCCGAACAATCGTCGTATTCCAAAGAAAAACAATACAACGACAATTGACTGCAAAAAGAACTGTAATGTAGCAACCGACATCCATTTGTTTCCCAGGAATCTCATAAACGCGGACAATATGCATACATACACATATGAAGCATTATTGGATAAATGTGATATTTCACTGCCCGTCATGAGTTCCACAGCCATCTCATAAAGCTGCATATCCCCACATGGTTTCATACCATCCAAAAAAAATGCAATGCACCGCAATATAACCAGTAAAAGCAATGCCATAAGCTCCGGCAAATACGCACCCTTCGTCTTTCTTTTTTGACTTGTCTTTTGCATCGTTTGCTTCCTTTATCCGTCTGTCATCAGCTCTGCATATACTCTGTCCGAAGCATCTCCACCATTTCCTGATACTTTTCACGACATTCCTGATTTCTGCCCTCTTCAATAAAGCGCACGCATGGATTAATATAAGCCTCATACAGATAGCGATATATATCCTCTCTGTTCTCCCGTTTCTCAATACGCTTTACGATTGTCGGTGCCATATTGTAATACTCACCGATAATTTCCTCGCCGTCTTTTACGGCAGACAAATATCCATCCCGATACTGCTTGAGCAGCTTTAACTCATAGCAGTCCTCCGGCTTATGAATGCCTTTGCACACCGCAGTTGTTACATAACACAGCTTTTTGCGGAAGCCGCTGCTGAGTGTGGCATAGTCTGCAGCCTGAATCTTGCTATCCTTAAAGGTGGCCGCCCATTTTGTGCAGACATGTTCTGTAACATCCGAATATTTTCCATTATCAATAGAAAGAATTGCCGGAATTACATAAGTGACCATATACATATTTAATGTCATCTGTTCACTTTTATAGCTCAGCTTTCCGCTATGCGCTTTCATAATCTCCTGCCCTTGAGCTACCAGCATATCCGCAATCTTTTCTGCTGCATCTGCCTTGTCCGGAGCTCCGCTCATAACCTTACGAATGCTCTGGAGAACCTCCTGATGAGCTATCAGGTATTTTTCAAAGCTACCTTCATACTCTGTTCGCTGAAATCCTTTTACCGTCTTTTCAATTTCTACAAACAGACTATCGATACGCTTGCCTAATGCAGCAAGCTCTGTTTCATATACCGCTGCATCTGCCTTTTTGCCTTCCTCGACCGTAAACTCCTGTCCACAAAACATACAGATAATTTTTTCCCGACCTATCGGAATCTGCATTACTTCATTGCATTTAGGGCATCTGCCTTCTCTGTATTCCATCCTGTTTTCCTCCAAACAGCCTTCACCGGAAACACTGTATTTTATTCATCCCAGTTTGTGTATACTGCCTGTACATCGTCATCATCATCCAATAAGTCCAATGTACGCTGCAAATTTTTTATATCGGTTTCATCTGTTAAAGCCACATAATTCTGCGGAAGCATAGTAACCTCTGCAGAAGCCATAGCAATACCGGCTTCTTCCAATGTTTTTCTTACATCTTCAAAAGAATCTGGGTCTGTAATAATCTCAAAGCTATCCTCTTCCTCTGCAAAATCCTCTGCACCTGCATCCAATGCAGTCATCATCAAATCATCCGCATCGCCTTCATACTCTTCCTTAGCAACGATAATCTGCCCCTTTTTATCAAACATATAAGATACACAGCCCTGTGTACCGATGTTTCCCTGTCCTTTTGTAAATGCACTTCTGACATTTGCTGCCGTACGATTTTTATTATCGGTAAGTGCGTCTACAATAATCGCAATACCGCTCGGTCCATATCCTTCATATGTAACATATTCATAATTTACATTTCCAACATCACCGGCAGCCTTTTTAATACCTCTTTCAATTGTATCGTTCGGCATATTGTTTGCTTTTGCCTTCGCTACAACAGCTGCAAGTTTAAAATTGTTGCTGACATCCGGTCCGCCTTCTTTTACGGCTACCGCAATTTCTCTTCCGATAATAGTAAAGATTTTACCTTTTGCTGCATCATTTTTTTCTTTTTTATGTTTGATGTTCGCAAATTTTGAATGTCCTGACATGTGTTTCTCCTCTTTCGCTTTTCTATTATATTTTTGTAACAAGTACATTTTCAATCATTTTGTTTTTCACGGAAAGCACCTTAAAATGATAGCCGTCCACTTCCGTTTCAAACTGCTCATCATCATCCGGTATCTTGTCCATCCTGGAAATCAAAAAACCATTTAACGTTTCAAAATCCTCTTCCTCAAAGGAAATCTGAAAACGCTCCTCCAACTCCTCAAGAGGAGTCAGCCCCTCGATAATGTACTCATTTTCACTCTTTTCTTCGATATGCTCTTCCTCTTCGTCATATTCATCCATGATATTTCCGACAATCTCTTCCAGAATATCCTCCATCGCCACTAAGCCGGCTGTCTGCCCGTATTCATCGATTACAATTGCCATCTGTGTCTTCATAGACTGCATATTATGAAACAGCACATCAATATTCCTTGTCTCAGGAATAAATACCGCTTCCCGCACAAGCCCTTTTATGCTTTTAATGCGCTTCTCCGGTGTACCTTTGTCCTTCCCTGCTTCCTGCGCCCGAACCGCATCCTTATAATGCAGCACACCAATAATATGATCTATGTCGCCATCATATACCGGATAGCGACTTTTGTTTTCATTGATAACAAAGCTTACCGCTTCCTGCAATGTCATATTGCCATCCACCGCAATGATGTTTGTACGGTGAGTCATAATATCCTGTGCTTCCTTGTCTCCGAATTCAAAAATATTAGTTATCATTTCCGCTTCGCTTGCCTGAAGAACCCCTTGTTCATGCCCTTCATTGACCATGGAAATGATTTCCTTTTCTGTCACATCTCCTTCTGAGTGTACTTTCAGCAGCCTGGCTATGCCTGAAAAAAACTTTTTTCCAAAAGCCGTTGTCCCCGCAGTCGGCCCGCTTTCGTCCATTTCTTCATCTCCTCCAAAAAATCTTATTTATAAAATATAGCATTTTCTCTATCCAACGTCAAGAATGCCGTCTTTTACCGAAAAATGAACGTCTTTCTCAAAGCTGCTGTATACTTTTGTCCCCAACATCCGAAATGCCTGTGTTGTCTTTTCCTCTGCCTGTTGCGCAGTTACAACCGCATACTCCGGCTTCAGTTGTCCTATCAGTTCTTCACTGGCACCGTTATCCCTTCCATGATGCGCAACCTTGTACACATCTACATCCGGTAAATTTTCTCCCAACAGCTCTTTGATTCTTTTTTTCTTGGCATCTCCTGCAAAAAAGAAGGAAGTACCGTCAAACTCTGCCAATACTCCAATGGAATAATTATTAGAATTTTTGTATTCATCCTCCTGTGGGGGATAAATGGTCAATTGCAGCTCTCCGAAAGATATTTTCTGTATCTCCTGCGGGATTTGAACAGACTCTGTACCCGGATTTTTCAAAAAGCTCCTGTCCATTTCCTTCTGCAGCTCTGAACCCTTTACGCAGGCAGTCTGTACTACCTGTTCTACCGGAAAGGAATCCAATACTCCCACTGCTCCGCCGATGTGGTCCTTGTCCGGATGCGTCAAAACAAGTAATTCAACATCATCCACTCCAATCGCTCTTAATTTCTCTATCAACTGCTCACTGTCTTCTTCTATACCGGTATCAATCATTACATCTGCATCCGGTGTTCTGAGCAATATACTGTCCGCGTCCTCGGAGCATGCAAAGAACCAGACATCCAGTATCTGTGTACTGTCCTGTCCGTTCTTCTGCGCCGAATCATTTTGATTTTCCGAAATTCCTCCGCAACCTGATAATAGAAAGCAGTTCATCAGAAAAAGAATACCTACTCTGATAAATTTCTGATAATCCTTTAATTTTCTCTGCACTACGTTCTCTCCTTTTATGTATCCAGTTCGAGACTGATTAAAAGTCCTTTGTTTACTTTTTCCATAACGTCCTGATCCAGATGACACACTTTATCCTTTAATCTTTTTTTATCAATGGTTCGCAGCTGTTCTAAAAGCACAACC
>JAZNIP010000334.1:0-6590 GCA_045577575.1 Lachnospiraceae bacterium
AAGCAGCAGAAGGAAAGAGAATAGCAGCCGGTGGCGGTGCATCCAGAAAATACGAGCATTCCGGCACCGCAAAGAAATACAGCTCAGCCAAGCACAATGCCAAAGAAGCTACAAAGACAGCCATGGAAGCAGAAGCAGAAAGCCAGAGATGGACAGGAGCATCCGGCAAAACCAATAAATATGGCAATACCTATGAGCGCTATGTGAGTAATCACAATGCAGCGATAGATAAAGAAGTAGAGGCGGCTACCACTCCGGAGGAAAAGGAAGCAGCAGAAGGAAAGAGAATAGCAGCCGGTGGCGGTGCATCCAGAAAATACGAGCATTCCGGCACCGCAAAGAAATATAGCTCAGCCAAGTATCATAAGAAAGAGCTTTCCAAAGAAGCGATGGAAAAAAGGGCAAAGAAATGGTCACCCGAGAGTGAAGAAAAAGCCAAATCGGCAAAACCGACTCCCAGACTTTGGCCGGAAAAATCAAGCGCAACAACCGATAAGATGGAAAAGTCAAAAGCAAAACTTTGGCCAAATCAAAGCAGTGCCTCTCGCGAGCAGATGAAAACACCTGAGCCTAGACTTTGGCCTAAGACAAGAAGTGCAAGGCAGATAACGGATTTCTTGAAAAATCATTAGTTACGTTTTTATAAAATGAGGGAAAGGAGAAAAGCAGTATGTTGACAATACATACCCCTATCGGGCTGACTGTCAATCCGTCCATTTTGACGATAAATGATAATTTTACACAGCGTCTTACCGGAAATTATCAGATGATTGGAAGTGGTTTAGAGCCGGAAGACATGCTGCATTTCGTTTCCCAGCCGCCGGAGGTATATCTGGCAGAGGGCGGTATGACTGCTCTCATTGATAATAAGACAATCTATGAAAATCAAAATCTGAAGCTGGATGTGATTAATAATGTGCTGAACCGTATTTTGGTAGCAGACACCTATGAGATGACATATCAGGATCAGGTATTTATTGAATCCGTTTTGAAAAAAATGGGCGTGACGGACGTACAGGCATTTATCAGGCAGGTGCAAAACATCCGTCAGGAAAGTAAAAATGTCAGCTATCTGACAGATTTGTACTGGTCGGAGAAAGAGGTGGTTTCCAGCCTTTTGGAATATCGCCAGATGCAGGCTGAGCAGGGAATAAAACCGGAAAAGGATGAAGAAGAGCAGCAACCGGAAAATGTGCTCTGGCTTCACCAACAGATTATGAATCGCCTGCAGACCGGAGCATTATATCAGGAACTGAGAAATTATATATCCACATCCTCCGACCATCATCAGGTGATTTCCCGTTCTGAGATGCAGATAGCGGAACAGACGGTAACAGCTCAGAACATTTTGCTGAATAAGCTGCGGAATTATACCATGATGGAGGAGCAGCCGCTCATTTATCATTATATCAATGCCTATGAGATGGGTGATGCGATAAACACTTACGAGAATAACAGACAGACTATGAGTCAGATGGTGCAGGCAGTTCTTTTAAATGCCATTCATCAGATGTACGCTTTGCGCGTAGATGAATTGATGCGGCAGGACAATGTATGGTATCAGCTTGCAGGAACGGTTTATCAGGCGGCAGAAAATACCTTCCGCAGATTTGAAACCTATCATAATCAAAACTTCTTAACCGGAAGAGATGCGGATGTATACAGTAAAAATGTACAGCAGTACCAGAAGAACGAAATTCAGGCGATTCGGCAGCTTTTAGAAGAAAAGCAATATAGTACCGCGCATTATACAGAAGCGGGAGTGATGCCGGAGCAAAGGCTGACTTATCTGCAACCTGAGGCGGAAGAGGCCGAACCGGAAGAACTGTTTATTGGACAGCAGCCGGGGCAGACTGTTCAGAACATACAAAAGACGGAGCTGCACGGACAGCAGATACAGTCCCTTACTACACAGGAAACACTGCTGAAAAATCAGCTGGAGCAGATAAATCAGAATAATATTCATAACCAACAGCTATTGCAGCAGCTTAATATACAGATGGGAGAGACAGCAGAGCCTTTAAGAATCAATCGCTCAAAGGCAAGGGAGGATGCACTTCGCATGATTTCTGAGCCGGAAGCTGTACTCATGAACTATCTGGAAAGTGAAACAAGGGTGGAACAGCAGGAAACGATTCAAAAACAACAGCTGACACAGATATTCGGGGAAGAAACCATTCGAATCTTTGAAACCCTTGAAAAATATCAAAAGTCACCGCAGTATACCGGGGTGACGGGACTTCCGGGACAGGGAGAAGCAAGGCTTATGCAGGATATTCTGCTACATGAGCAGGAGCTGCAGACACAGCTGGTACACAGGACACAGGAGCTCACCCGGGAAACCATTCATGAAGTAGAAAATAATCAGCTGCTCAGAGAGTACCTGCCGGAAACAATCCGTCAGACAAAGCAGGAAGTACAAAAGAGGATAGAAAGAGCAGAGATTGTCTATAAGCAGGAAGAAAATACATTGGAAGAAGAGATGCTGGAGGAAATCAGAGGTCTCCATCAGACGACCAGAGTACAAAAGGAACAGGTTTCAGAGCAGATAGTTGAGAAAAATATTTCTCATGAAGTTATAAATACCCGTATCAATGAATTACAGACGCGGCAAAACGAAGAGCTTGTTCAGATGATTACGGATAAGATGCAAAGACAGCTGGGAAGTATTTCAGAACAGGTATACGGAAAGCTGGAGAAAAGAATGGATACGGAGCGACGCAGAAGAGGGCTCTAGGAGGATAATAAATGGACTTTGCTAATTTGGGAACATCCATAAAGAATGATGCCCAGGGACTGGTTGGCAATATTGCCAAGGCAGTGCTTGTATTTCCTGACCCGGTAAAGACCGTAAACTTAGAGGACATGGATGCGGTAGATGCTTTTGGCAAATCCATTGGGATGGGAAAAGTTGCTTCAAGAGCGACAGCCTTTGATATGAGACAGGCGAAGCAAAAAATAACTTCCGTTTCCCAGGCATCTGCAACTACAAGTAAAATTATGCACAATATGGAAAATGCAGTGCCGGGTATGGAAGGGATGGAAAGTGCACTGGGAAATATGGGCGGAAAGATGTTTAAAGTGCAGTTTAATCCCAATTCCCTTCAGGTTACTGCCAGAGGTGGCGGACGTTCTCTGGTAAGTAATTATGGTGCAAAGGATGTAAATCAGCAGACCACCATTCAATATCGCGCACTGGACCCTTACATTACCGTGAGCTTTACCATTATGTTTGATGCCACCAATAATGCGGATGCTTTTATGGAAGAGCGGCTTACGCTAGGCGCTACTACCCTTGCCAAAAATGTAGCCACTGCGATTGTGGGAAAAGAGTATACGGTCAGACCCCAGGTAGAAGGCTTTTTGGCAGCTATCCGCAATGAGGACCACAGACCGATGATATTTCAGTGGGGTTCCCTGCGATATATAGGAGTGCTGAATGCGGTTTCCGGCAGATACACCATGTTTAATACAGCCGGAAATCCTATTCGGGCAGAGGTACAGCTCAGCATGCTGATGGGCGGTGCTGCCAAAGATAGCTTTGATGGGGCAAGCTATCTGGATTATTGGAAAAACCGGTATGAGGATATATTAGACGAAAAAGCCAATTTGGATGCGGAAGGAAATATTTCTTCCATGTCTACCGGCACAGCGAAAAATATGTACACCAATTTGATTAATTTATAAGAGGTAAACCGAATGGCGATGTTGGACAATTCAGTTCTTAACGGACTGGGAAATGCAGTTACCGGAAATATAAATAAAGCATATATTTTGATGCACCGGCCGGAGCTGAATCCGGCAGAACAGGCAGAAGCTGCCCGTAATGGCGGACTTGGCGGACAAAAGGGGTTGGCTAATATGGCGGCAGGACTTCAGCTTGCCACGAGTATGTCATCAAGCAGGACAATGGGAGTTTCCAGTTCCGTGCTGAATCCGGTAAAGGGAGTTGACAAGTATTTGCAGACCACTGCAAATCTATCCAATTTTTTCCCGGTGCAGGTACAGTTCAATCCTGCCAGCATCAGCTTTCAGGGCACCGGTGGTGAAATAAGGCGTGAAAGCGTGGGTGGTGCCGGTGAAAATCAGTTCCAGCAGTTTGACAGACCGTCGGAAACCGTGCTTGGCATGGAATTAATCTTTGATGATACCAATAATAAAGATGCTTTTATGATGGATGCAGAGCTGCCCCTTCTCAGTGAGATTGCTTCTGTAGGAGGATTGGTACAGCGGATTGAGCAGGGAGTTACGGCACTGCAGGGAAAAAAATATTCAGTACAGGATACTACAGAGCTGTTCGTGGCAGCTATGGTACAAAATTTTACCAGACTGGTAGGATTTGCCTGGAATAAAATGATATTTTGGGGAGAGCTGGTAGGTGTTTCCGTACAATATACCATGTTTAATAAAGCCGGAGCACCGATTCGTGCAAAGGTAGCGATACAAATCAGACAGGATCAGGCAGTGGGAACGGATGACCCATATGCAACGGAGAAGAACTGGGAAATCGCATTTGACAATATGTTTAAGGCCGGTACAGGGAACAATGCCTTTGGCATTCAAAACGGTGATTCTACGAACTGGCTGAACGGTAATTTCCTGAATTTGAGTTAGGAGAAACAGATGGCAATACATGAGTTTAACACTCTGAAAGATAAATATGCATATTTTCAGCATCCGATAGCTGCAGTGAAAATCAATGATGTGGATTTATCAGATGCAAAAAAGGGATATCCCATTTCGGATATACAGGTAGACTTGACAAGCGGATTTGAGGCATCGATAGCGGAATTCAGTATATATGATGTATACGATGAATCAGCAGGCGCATTTGTATTTCCGCCCGGAAAAACAAAAATACTTCTCGGCTCAAAGGTAGACGTTTATCTTGGATATTCAGGAACGGCAAAAAATGTTTTTGTCGGAGTTATCACAAGAATCAATTATCTTTTTGAAAAACAGGATGTTCCGTGTATCAGAGTGACGGCAATGGATGTAAAGGGTGTGATGATGGCAGGAAGCTATTCAGCACAGCTTGGTGCAAAATATTATTCCGATGCAGTAAAAGAGATTTTTGAGAAAACAGCTTATGAGAAGCTTGGAGCGCAGGCAATGGAGGTAATCAAGAAGGTACAGATTGATGTCACTCCGGATAAGCAGAGAGCCATGACAAACCCTGCTCAGGGGACTTCTGACAAAACGATAGAGATGGTGGCAGAAAGTGATTATGAATTTGTGGTAAAGGCAGCCAAAAAGCACAATTTTGAATTTTTTACGGAATGTGGAACAGTGTATTTTCGGAAAGCTAAGTCAGACACTTCGATTCTCATGGAAATAGGACCGGCAACAGGTATGCATAGCTTTGACGTATCCTATGATATGACCGGACTGGTAGAAACGGTGGTTGTCCGAGGAATGGATGTTTCCAAGGCAAAAGTCATTACTGCCAATAAAAAGTTTTCCAATAAAATTTCCAAAGGAAATAAGGCAAAGCCTTTGCTGAAAAGCAGCCAAAAGGTCTATATTGATTCCACCATATCCTCCAAGGAGGAAGCGCAGGACAGAGTAGATTCTTTAATTGAAGCCATGTCCTATCGCTACGGTACGTTAGAATGTGAGCTGGTAGGCTTACCGGAGCTTTTTCCGGGACATTTCATTAAGCTGAATGGACTTGGGGACGAATTAAAAAATAAATTTTATATCCATCGGATAAGACATGTTCTTAGTAAGGATGGACAGTTTGATACAAGGGTGACTGCCGTTGCGGCAAGCATCGAAGAAAGTGCTTTGGGCGCAGCAGGAGATCTTGGCGGATTGGCGGGAGGTTTGCTGTAGCAAAAGGCTGATGGGAGAGAACGATGAGCTTATATGACATTATGGACGAAATTGCCTCGAAGCAGGTATTAAAATCAGAAACCGGTGATAATCGTATCATGGGTGTTGTGGTAGGGATTGTAGCGAAGAACTATGATCAGGAAATGCCGGGGCGTGTTTGCGTGCAGGTGCCGGTAAGAGATGATGAGGCAAATGAGCTTCAGTGGGCAAGAGTTGCCATGCCCTCCAGTGGAAAAAAATGGGGACACTATTTTCAGCCGGAGGAGGGAGATCAGGTTCTGCTTGTCTTTGAACACGGAAATATTGAAAAACCCTATGTAATCGGTTGCGTGCCAAAGGACAACAATCCATTTCTCACAAGAGCGGTGCATGCCAAAAATCAGTACAAAAAGATAGTTACCAAAAATGGAAATACCATTCAGTTTGATGACGGCGAAGATACAGAGGGCAAACAGGATAAAATTTCTATTTTTACAGCGAAGGAATCTCATCGTTTGATTCTGGATAATGACAGAAAACAAATTATTCTGGGAGATAAAGACGGAAAAAATCAGATAGCTATCAAGACAGAGGATGAGAGTGGAAATATAGCCATTAAGACGGAACAGAAGCTGACCATATCAGTTGGTGATAATATAACAGTGACCATGAACGGAAGCAGTGGAACCGTTAAAATACAATGCAATAAGTTTACAGTAGACGCAAGTGACAGCAGTGAAATCAAAACGAATGGCAAGATGGGAGTATCGGGTGGC
>JAZNIP010000335.1:0-4221 GCA_045577575.1 Lachnospiraceae bacterium
CCTATCAAAAACTGCTCTCTGCCTTTCCGGGAGCTGTAATCACCAGAGCACATTACGCCCGTTATTTATTTGACCGCGGATATGTAAAAAGTATGCCTGAGGCATTTGAACGATATATTGGGGATCGAGCTCCCTGCTATATTCCTCGCGAAAAGGTGACTCCCCTTCAGGCAGTGGAACTGGTACTTGCTGCCGGAGGCATTCCCATTCTGGCACATCCTCCGCTCTACCGTATGAGCGATGCACGCTTAAATAAGCTGGTAGCCGAGCTTGCTGCAAACGGACTTGCAGGTATTGAAACAATTTATTCCACCTACACCGCCGGAGAAGAAATTCATATGAGAAGTCTTGCCAGGCAGTATAAACTATTAATTACCGGCGGCTCGGATTTTCACGGTTCCAACAAACCGGATATTGATTTAGGAATCGGAAAAGGAAAGCTTCATGTACCGGACGACCTTCTGGATAATCTGAAATCCTATTTAAACAACAAATAACAGCCGTTATGCATGAGGATTATTATATATGGAACGAAAAATATTTTTTACAGACTTAGATGAAACACTTTTGACAAAAGAAAAAACAATGACTCCTGCTACAATAGAGGCTGTGAGAAAGCTGACGGATGCCGGTCATTATCTGGCTCTCATATCCGGCAGACCTCTTGACAGTATTATTGAAGCACGAAGCCTCTTACCGATTTCTAATCATCATTTGTACTATGTAGCAAATAATGGAGGATTGATAGTAAATGCAGAAACGATGGAAACAATTTCTGAGCTGCGTCTGACTATGGAGGAAACTGCTTATCTGCTAAAAGCCGGTGAAAGAGCAGGCATTCACTGTCATGCCTATACCGATAATGCTATTGTAGCAAAATCCCAGACACCGGAGCTGACCTTTTATCAGAAAACCATTCATCTGCCTGCTATTTACGCTGACCCTGTTGTAGATGCCCTGGATAAGCCACCTTTTAAATGTCTGGCTATTAGTCTGGAGGGACGCTCCCATGTAGAGAAATTACGCGATTCCCTTGCAGCATGGGCTGAAGGACATGTCACTCTGATTTGTTCTACAGACAGACTGTTGGAAATGTTTCCCTCTTCCTCCGGTAAGGGGTCTGCGCTGGTACGTCTCGCAGAGCATTTGCACATTCCTCTTTCTCATACCATGTCCGCAGGTGATCAGGACAATGACATCTCCATGCTGGAGGCTGCCGGACTGGGTGTTGCCATGTGCAACGGCTCCAAAGGCGCAAAAGCCGCCGCAGATGTTATCACCATGCAGGATAACAACCACGACGGCCTGGTTCCGTATCTGGAACAATTTTTTCATATTTAACAGGTATTTCGGCAGCTAACCCTCTACAATGAGATATCTGCCGTCACCTACCGCAAAAACCTCATCCGCTTCTAAAATGGCATCCTTATCGGCACCTTCGATATCGATGCCTTCTTCATCAAAGTAATCCCATACTTCCTGCGGCGAATTTACTACAATCGCCATACATTCCTCTAAAAAGTCATCTGCTTCTTCTAAGGTTTCTGCTACTTTTTCCGGAAACAACTGAAGCTGATTTTTCAAAAAACACTGTAATACCGCATCATCAAACTGCATACATACGCTCCCTTCCTTTTATAAGTAATTTAACAGCTCTAACGGATGGTCAATAATTGCATCCGCATGATTTTCTTCCAGCTCTGCTCTGTCTCGAAATCCCCAGAGCACACCTACCGTGAACGCTCCGGCACTTTTTCCTGTCTGCATGTCTGTATTGGTATCCCCTACATAAAGGATTTCCTCCATCGGTATTCCCAGCTTTTCGGAAATCAGAAATACCCCGTCCGGGCTTGGCTTTTTATTAATTTCCGGTGTCTGTCCCTGCACAACATCAAATACCGCATCACCAAACAAATCATGAATCACCTTACAGGTATTGACATGCGGCTTATTGGAAAGCACCGCAATCTTTATCTCACGACTTTTCAGCTCTGCCAGAAGCTCACGAATCTCCTCGTAAGGCTTCACCTCATACATACAGTCTACCGCAAATAGCTTTGTATATTCTTCCTTAACCGCTTCGTACAACTCCATCCGCTCCACCGGCTGATTCTGCAATGTACGACGTATCAGCTCTGCTGCACCGTCCCCCACAAAATATTTATATCGGTCGGTCTCAAACGGCTTCAAACCAAATTTCTCAAGTGCCCTGTTTGCACAATATGCAATCGAAAGAATGGAATCGGACAAGGTTCCATCCAAATCAAAAATGACTGCTTTCATCTGACGCTCTCCCTATAAATACTGTTTTAACACCTGATACAATCCTGCAATCGGAAGTCCCAGCACCGTATTGTATTCTCCTCTGATTTCCTCTACAAATACCGCAAAGCTGCCCTGAATTCCGTATGCTCCTGCTTTATCCATAGATTCTCCACGGCGAATGTACCACCATATTTCTTCATCCGACATATGATGAACCGCTACCTCTGCTTTTTTCGAAAAAATATCCATTGTTATTTTATCTGCATTCCGATCCAGAACAGCTACGCCGGTATATACCTCATGGACTCTTCCCTGCAATTTGTGAAGCATGGCAAAAGCCTCTTCTTCATCCGCCGGCTTTCCCATGACCTCTCTCTCACAAACTACAATCGTATCCGAACCGATAACAAGCACATCACCGGATAAATCCTTCAGCACATCCTCTGCTTTTTGAATAGCCAGCTCTTCTACAATCTCCGCAGGCTGATTCTTTGTAATAACCTCTTCTTTCTTACTCGGAACAATAGTAAACTGAAGTCCCATCAGCTCCAAGAGTTCTTTTCTTCTCGGCGAAGCCGATGCAAGGACTATTTGTTTATTCTTCATTTAACTTTTCTCCCGTATGCTATTTCTATATGCGCGTTTCCGGAATAAAGGTACGATTATAATAAAATTCCTTTTTTTCTGTCATATCGCGCATCGCTTCCTGACAAAAAGCCTCCTGCGAATCCAGACGCTCTTTTCCTCGTCTGTCCACTTTTTCATAAGTATTATCCTTTGTCAGAATGTTCGCTTTTACATTATCCTGAAGCTGCACATCCAGTATGTGCATAATCCGCTGCTTCAACTCTTCCTTTTCTACCGGAAATAAAATTTCCACACGGCGTTCCAGATTTCGAGGCATCCAGTCTGCACTTCCCATATAGATTTCAGGTTCTCCGTCATTTTCAAAATAGAAAATCCGACTGTGCTCCAAAAAATTACCTACAATCGACCGAACCTTAATATTTTCACTCACTCCCGGAATGCCTACCCGTAGACAGCAAATTCCTCTGACAATCAGATGAATCCGTACGCCTGCCGCACTCGCCTCATACAATGCCGCAATTACATCCCTGTCACAGAGTGAATTAATCTTTGCAATGATTTTTCCTTTTCTGCCACGGCGGGCATTTTCCGTCTCTCTGCGAATCAGAGACAGAAATCTTTCCTTTAACCAAAGGGGAGCTAAGGAAAGCTTATTCCAATTGTGCGGCTCCGAATAACCGGACAGCATATTAAATACTGCAGTTGCATCCTCACCGATTGCCTCACTGCAGGTGAGCAGTCCCATATCGGTATAGAGCTTTGCAGTCGCATCGTTATAATTACCCGTTCCTAAATGAACGTATCTGGCAATTCCATCCTCTTCTTTTCGCACAACAAGTGTTATTTTACTATGTGTTTTTAATCCAACTAAGCCGTAAATAACATGACATCCGGCTTTTTCCAACATTTTTGCCCAGACAATATTATTTTCCTCGTCAAAGCGCGCTTTTAATTCTACCAGTACCGAAACCTGTTTTCCGTTTTCTGCCGCCTGAGCCAACGCTGCAATAATCGGCGAATTACCACTGACACGATACAAGGTCTGCTTAATGGCCAGTACCTGCGGGTCTCTTGCTGCCTGTTTGATAAATTCAACAACCGGTGTAAAGGTCTGATACGGATGAAATAATAAAATATCTCCCTTTTGTATTTTTTCAAAAATACTGCCTTCGCCCTCCATTTCCGGCACCGGCTGCGGTGTATAAGAAGGTTTTTTCAAATGTTCAAAGCCCTCCATACCATACATCTTCATCAAAAAAGTCAAATCCAGCGGACCTGCAATCCGATAAATGTCTTCCTCCTGAATATTCAGCTCCTTTTCGATAATCTGTAAAAGCCGTATATCAATTCCGTCCTCTACCTCAAGGC
>JAZNIP010000336.1:0-5349 GCA_045577575.1 Lachnospiraceae bacterium
TTTGCCAGCTTCGGATAATATTCCTCTGTAATAGTATTGCTTGCAAGGAACGCATGAATACCAAAATGCTTTACTCCCTTTTCCTTCATATAAGCAAAGGCTTCCTTAATCTGGTCAGGAGTCATGCCGTATTTTGCATCCTTCGGAGAATCCATTATCTGATTATGAATCTCAAAATTTCCTCCCGGGTTAAAACGACAGCTCATCGTTTCCTTGAACGGAGCAATTTTTTCATAAAATTTTAAATGTGTTAAATCGTCAAAGTTAATAATCGCATCCAAATCGGAGGCCAGTTTAAAATCCTCCTCAGGTGTCACATTCGAAGAAAACATAATCTCATCTCCGGCAAAGCCCACCTTATCCGACATGCAGAGCTCCGCATAGGAGGAACAATCCACTCCGATGCCCTCCTCTTTCAATATCTGCAGCAAATACGGATTGGGCGTCGCTTTTACCGCAAAAAACTCCTTAAAGCCTTTATTCCATGCAAATGCCGCTTTCATCCTTCTGGCATTTTCACGAATTCCTTTTTCATCATATAAATGAAACGGTGTCGGATATGATTTTACCATTTCCTGCACCTGCTGTAATGTTACAAAGGGTTTCTTTTCCATTCTTCTATCCTCTCTTTTGTTTGTCCGTCTTTTGACGTAATTATACATAAGCCGTTTCTATCTGTCAATCCTCGGAATATCATTATTAGTATTTTTTAGGAACACTATTTTTATCTGTTTTTTCTTGACAAAATCTCTCATTTGCTTCATAGTGTTCCTAAATAGAAAGGAGCGTATCTATGTATCCTGTTACAGAGGAGCTTCTGGCATTCGGATTGACTCGCCAGGAAGCCAATTTATATCTGACTCTATTATCCAAAGGAGCTCTTTCCGGCTATGAAGCCGCCAAGCTCACCGGTATTTCCCGTTCCAATACCTACAATGCCCTTGCCGGACTGACCGAAAAGGGTGCTGCCTATGTGATGGAAGAAACGGTAACCCGTTATTGTCCGGTTCCCTTTGATGAATTCAGTGGCAATATCATCCGCCATTTGCAGGAAAAGCAGCAAAGTCTGTTACCACGTCTGCCGGAGCGTGAAACCGAAATGCAGGGATATATCACTATTCGGGGCACGAGGCAGATTATGGACAAGCTCATCAATCTGATTCAGGAGACCAAACAGAGGCTTTACATTTCCGTTCCCGATGATATTCTCACTCAGATAGAGCCCTATTTAAAGCAGCAGATTTCCGAGGAAAAACGGGTTGTTATTTTATCTGCCACCCCCTGTCTCATAGAGGGTGCAGTTTCCTATGTTACAAGCAAAGGAGAAAATCAGATACGGCTCATCGTGGATTCCACCAAAGTACTAACAGGCAGAATCTCCTCTTCTGAAAATTCCACCTGCCTGTTTTCGTTAAACCGTAATTTAGTTGACATCTTTAAAGAAATGCTGAAAAACGAAATCACTCTGATTGAGATGGAGCAGCCTGAATATTCTCCTGATACTCCGTAGGTGACATACCCATCATCTTTTTAAACAGTGTGCTGAAATAAGCAGTATCCGAATAGCCTACTTTTTCAGTCACCTCATAGACCTTCATACGGCAATCCTTGAGCAACTCACACGCCATTGCAATCCGGTAAAAAATCACATAATTAGTAAAGGTATAGCCGGTCTCCTTTTTAAACACTCTGCTAAGATAGCCTTCGCTGATTTGCAGATACTCTGCCAGTGTTCCGATGGAAATATCTTCATTAAAGTGCCTCTTTACATATTGCACGGCTCTGATTACATATTTATTTTCTATGTTCTCCTTTAACCGGAGCTTTAGCTGTTCAGGTATCCGGCTCGCTTTCGTTTCCTGTCGCTCCACTGACTCACGATAGAATACCCGTTGGATAGTTTGCTTTAATTCCTCTACACGCAGCGGCTTAATCAAATAGTCCACCACACCCTCACGCATTGCGCTCTGAGCATATCCAAAATCACTGTGTGCAGACAACATAATCACATGTGCTCTGCACCCCTCTTCCCGAAGCTGATGAATCATGGAAATCCCATCCACATAAGGCATACGTACATCTGTAATAATCAAATCCGGTTCAAGCTCCTTTACCAAATCAATTCCCTGCTTACCATTTGCCGCTTCCCCCACAACCGTACATCCCATTTCCTTCCAATCCAGAGTCTGTACAATTCCTCTGCGTGCCACTTCCTCATCCTCAACAATCAGCACTCTTATCATGCAGGTTCTCCTTTCTGATTGGCAGCACAATGGTAATGGTCGTTCCGATTCCTTCCTCTACCGTTGCCGTCAAACCGTACTCTACGCCAAAATACAGCTTAATAATTTTATTTACATTATACAAGCCAAGATGACCTGTCTTTTCTATAAAATTTCCGTTTTGCAGCCATTCGATAATTTCTTCACTGATACCGATTCCATCATCCGTTACATAAATGTGAATGGCCTCTCCCACCTGGTCGGCATAAATGGAAATATTACCGTTTTCCTTCTCTGCCAGACCATGTATAATCGAGTTTTCCACTATCGGCTGTAGCATCAGCTTAGGAACAATACAGTCCGCCAATCCCTCCGGTATCTCCGCTTCATAATGAAACTTTCCCTGAAACCGAATCTGCTGTACCTGAATATAATTCTCTATAATTTCCATTTCTTTTCGCAGCGGTATAAACTGCTCACTTCGAATACTGTACTGCAAAATATATGCCAGATTCTCCGCCATCAAAGAAATATCATCCAATTGATGCAGTCTTGCCGTCCATTTGATACTATCCAGTGTATTATACAAAAAGTGCGGGTTTAACTGCGTCTGAAACAACTGAATCTGCATATCCTTAATATCCTTCTGCTTCTGCACCATATTTTTCACATGCTCGTTCAGTTCCTCTGTCATACGGTTGAAATTGTTCGTCAGCTCACCCAATTCATTTTTCTGTTTAGTCTCAATATGAATGGTAAGATTTCCATTCTTTACCAAATCCATCGCACGGTTCAGCTTATTAATAGGCTCAGAAAGCTGTTTCCCCAATAACATGGACGCAGCCACACACAAAATCATGGAAACCAACGCCAGCTCGATACTGATTTCCATCATTCTCCGATTGGTAGCCGCTGATACACCTGACGATTTCTGCAGAATCAACATATACCCTGTCTTTTCATTCCGGCTCCATGCATAGCTGTAATTTTTCGGCACCTTCTGTTGTGCCAGCAAATCAATGGTCTCCTGTCCAAACGCAGCATCCGAGGAATAAATCAAATTCATATAAGGGTCCGTAATGAATACCGCATCCGTTGTGTTGTAGCAGCCACTAAACAAGGTATTTAAATCCTCAGTATCCAGACTCATAACAATATATCCCAATACTGCACCAAACTTATTTTGTACGGTATAGCTTGTCTGCAGCACCGTATTCTCATGAGCATCTGCAATATTTCCCGATACCTGAAACAGATTTTTCCTATCGGCTCGTGTCTGTGCCAAAATTCCCCAATACAAGGGAAGCATTTTCATTTTATCGTCCGTCTTAGAGGAAAATCTCAGTTCTCCACCAGCATCGTATACGCCTACCTTTAGGTCTAACGGAATATCCACGCTCTCTTTGTATAAGGTTATGTACAGCTCCTTCAGATATTCATCCTTCACTTTATCGCTCAATGCATTTGCCGTCAAATCGTTTTCACACAGCTCACTGCATACCTCTTCGGCAGAGCACAAAAAGCTTTCGAATTTATCTGCTATCTCTACAATCTGCTTTTTTCCTTCAGATTCCATCTCCCGCTTAACAGAAAATGAATATGCCTTTGTAATAAATCCCACCGCTATAAAAAGCGGTATTAATGCTACAATCAAAAAGCTGAGCAATATCTGTCTGCGAAAGGAAAGAGTGTCTAAAAAGTTCATTTTAAATCATCTCCTTTTTCGTAAACAGGCTCATATTTTAAAAATTCCGTAAGATATCTCTGCACATCTGCGCCTGTGGCAAATTGAAAAAACAATTCGGTCGCCCCGGTATGGTCCTTATTCAGAGTCGATACCATGATATTGGAAACAATACACTCCTCTTCTCCCATAGGAACAATTTCAATATTTTCTCCCCTCGCAATCAGCTCCTCTGCCAGAGCTTTCGAAACAATCCCCACTACATATCTGCCGGCGCAGACTCCCTTGCCGACCTCTTCTATGGAATCCACACATTCACCCTGTATATTTTCATAAAAAGTCCGTATTTCCTCTTTTTTGTCTTTGGCAACCACCGTCTCCAATGACTCAACAATTCCCTTGGAAAGTACCGATTTCTCCGGGTTTGGAAAGCCTATCTTTCCGTTCCACTTATCCGAAAGCAGACTTTCAAAATTCTCCGGTATCTCGTTATGTAAGACAATGTTTTCATTATAAATAATCACAAAAGAGCTCGAAGAAAACACTTCCTTATGCGGAAACAGCAAGGTATTGTGTACTACGGATGCTTCCGACAATCCCAGAACAACATCTCCCTGAAAATTCTCCCGTTTCATTCTGGCCTGCTCCACAATTTCCTCTTCCGGTTCTTCAAACACCTCGACATTGATATCATATCGGTTTTCAAATTCCCGAATAACAGGCAGATAAACCTCCTGCGCAAGTGGTGTATAAACAACCAATTCCGGCTGCTCTGCCAGCTCCTCATATGTCACAGTACCACAGGCACTCAGATACACAATACTCCAAACCAATAATATTCCCAGTATAATCCGTTTCTTCATTTTGCTCCTACATCATACAGGCTTTTCCCTTTATCAGAGTTCCAAAAAGCGTTCAAACAGCATACACAACTCCATTGCATCCTTCTTCCGGTTCATTTCACAGAATATACGAAGCAATGGCTCGGTTCCTGAAAATCTGGCAATAATCCAACCGCCGTTTTCCAGATATACCTTGCAGCCGTCACGATAAGATACTCTCTCAATTTCATACGGAAGCTCCGGAAGCTGCTTCTTCTCTATCAGCTTCTCCCAAATCGCTCTTTTTTTCTCTTTTGTAAAACGATAGTCCCGTTCTTCCATACAGCTTCTGCCCAATTCACTTTCGATTTGCCTCATCAGCTCCGAAAGCTTCATACCGGTAATCGCTACCATTTCGACCAGAAGAGATGCCGCATAGACACCGTCTTTTCCACAAATATGTCCGCGCACGGTAAGTCCTCCCGAGGACTCACCTCCCAAAATTGCATTTTTTTCCTGCATTTTTGCAGAAATATGCTTGAAGCCCACCGGAACCTCATAGCAACGTTCTCCATATGCCTCTGCCAATCGGTCAAGTGTATTCTTTATTCAATAAAGATAA
>JAZNIP010000337.1:0-12685 GCA_045577575.1 Lachnospiraceae bacterium
ATGGAACTGAATTTGACGGATTCACAGACAGCTTACAACTATGACATATCCGGTTCTGCCGAGAGCGTTCAAATCGGTACCGATACATTGACAGGTATGATGATGGAGCGCTGGATTGATAACGGCGCCGAGAAAAAAATCACCTTGAGTTGTGCTATGGGTAGTGTGAAAATAGATTTTACGGAATAAAAGTTTGACAAAACGTCCAAAACTGGGTATGTTTTAACATAGAATAAAAAAGGAGTACTTAAGAATGAGCAAAGAACTTGCAAAAACCTATGATCCTCATGTAATAGAGGACCGTGTCTACGCAAAGTGGTTGGAAAAGAAATATTTCCACGCAGAAGTGGATGAGAATAAAAAACCTTTTACCATCGTGATTCCGCCTCCAAACATTACAGGCCAGCTTCACATGGGACATGCATTGGATAACACAATGCAGGATATTTTAATCCGTTTTAAAAGAATGCAGGGATACAATGCCCTTTGGCAGCCCGGTACCGACCATGCGAGTATCGCAACCGAGGTTAAAATTATCGAGAAGTTAAAAGAAGAAGGCATCGATAAGGCAGACCTTGGCAGAGAGAAATTCTTAGAGCGTGCTTGGGATTGGAAGAGAGAATACGGCGGAAGAATTATCAGCTAGTTAAAGAAATTAGGTACTTCCTGTGACTGGGACAGAGAGCGTTTTACCATGGACGAAGGCTGTAACAAGGCAGTTACGGAAGTATTTATTAAAATGCATGAAAAAGGCTGGATTTACAAGGGCAGTCGTATCGTTAACTGGTGTCCGGTCTGCAACACTTCTATTTCTGATGCAGAGGTAGAGTATGAGGAACAGGCAGGACACTTCTGGCACATCAAATATCCGCTCATTGAAGAGAATGGAACGGTCAGCACTACAGAGTTCCTTGAATTTGCAACCACACGTCCGGAAACCATGCTTGGTGATACTGCAGTAGCAGTCAACCCGGAGGACGACAGATATAAACACCTGATTGGCAGGAAGGTAATGCTGCCGATTATTAACCGTGAAATGCCGATTGTTGGGGATTCCTATGTAGATATGGAATTCGGTACGGGTGTTGTTAAGATTACACCTGCCCATGACCCTAACGACTTTGAAGTCGGAAAGAGACATAACCTGCCGGAAATCAATGTAATGAATGATGATGCCACCATCAATGAAAATGGCGGTAAGTTTGCAGGGATGGATCGCTACGAAGCAAGAAAGGCAATCGTAAAAGAATTGACAGACATGGGACTGTTTGTACGCATTGAGGATCATACACACAACGTAGGTACACATGACCGTTGCAAGACAACCATTGAGCCGCTCATTAAAAAACAGTGGTTCGTAAAAATGGATGAATTGATTAAACCGGCAGCCGACGCTGTGAGAAATGGGGATATACAGCTTATTCCTGAGCGTATGGAAAAAACATATTTCAACTGGACAGACAATATCCGTGTCTGGTGTATTTCCAGACAGCTTTGGTGGGGGCATAGAATACCTGCATATTATTGTGACAAATGCGGAGAGGTTACTGTTTCCAGAGAAATGCCGTGCACATGCCCGAAATGTGGTGCTGATAAGCTGACTCAGGATCCGGATACATTGGACACATGGTTCTCATCTGCGCTCTGGCCGTTTTCTACACTGGGCTGGCCGGACAAGACAGAGGACTTGGAGTACTTCTATCCGACAGACGTGCTTGTGACAGGTTATGATATTATTTTCTTCTGGGTTATCCGTATGATTTTCTCCGGCTTTGAACAGATGGGCGAGAGACCGTTTAAAACAGTACTGTTCCATGGTCTGGTAAGAGATTCTCAGGGACGCAAGATGTCCAAATCTCTCGGAAATGGTATCGACCCGCTTGAAATCATTAGCCAGTACGGTGCGGATGCACTGAGAATGACACTCATTACCGGTAATGCACCGGGTAATGATATGCGTTTCTATTATGAACGTGTAGAGGCAAACCGCAACTTTGCCAATAAAGTATGGAATGCTTCCCGCTTCATTATGATGAATATGGAAGGCAAGACAGTGGGCAAAGAGCAGCCTGCTCAGTTGCAGCCGGTAGATAAGTGGATTTTATCTAAATTAAATACATTGGTAAAAGAAGCAACCGAAAATATGGAGCATTTTGAACTGGGTATTGCCGTACAGCAGGGTTATGACTTTATCTGGGATGAATTCTGCGACTGGTATATCGAAATGGTAAAACCGCGTCTGTATAACAGTGATGATGCAGACAGCCAGAATGCGGCACTGTGGACACTGAAAACCGTTTTAATTGGTGCGCTTAAGCTTCTTCATCCATACATGCCGTTCATTACGGAAGAAATCTTCTGTAATCTGCAGGATGAAGAGGAATCTATTATGATTTCCAAATGGCCTGTATACAAGGATGAATGGAATTTTACAAAAGAAGAAAAAGATATTGAAACCATGAAAGAGGCGGTTCGCGGTATTCGTAACGTTCGTACCGAAATGAACGTAGCACCGAGCAGAAAAGCTAAGGTATATGTAGTGAGTGGAGTAGAGGATGTCCGTAGAACCTTCACGGAAGGCAGCCTGTTCTTTGCTTCTCTGGCATATGCTTCCGAGGTGGCAGTACAGGAAACAAAGGACGGCATTGAGGATGATGCGGTATCTGTTGTGATTGCAGATGCAACTGTATATATTCCGTTTGCAGAGTTGGTTGACATAAAGCAAGAAATCGAACGTCTGGAAAAAGAGCAGAAAAAGCTGGGTGGAGAGATTGCACGCTGTAATGGTATGCTGAATAATGAGAAATTTATCTCAAAAGCACCTGCGGCAAAGATTGATGAAGAAAAAGAAAAATTAAAAAAATATACTCAGATGTTAGAACAGGTAGAAAATCGCTTGCAACAATTGCAAAAATAGGGGATACTATAAGTAGAGAGACAAGCAATGCAGTGGAAGCAGGTGATTCCGTGGATGAGGAAATCTTAACGCTAACAAAGGATCAGTTAGCAGAGCTGAGAAAAAGATTTTTACATGGAAGCAGAGTTCAGGAAAAGTCATATGTCCGTGTGACCGATGATAAAATGGAAGCATGGATGTACCTTGCAGAGCCTACCGAGGAAAATGGGCAGTACAAGGTAGATGACCTCCTGGAAATGCTTCACACAGAAGGCGTGACGACAGGATATATACTGCCACGCCTTGTTGCTATGTCCAAAAAAGGAGTCTATCAGCGGGAAATTCTGGTGGCAAAAGGAAAAGCGGTCGTAGAAGGAAAAGACGGCTACTATGAGTACTTCTTTACCCCGGATGAGATTGCGGAAGCCGCTCCGGCTATCCGTGAAGACGGTTCTGTTGATTACAGCAGTATGAGTGCGTTGCAAAGCGTTAAGGCGGGCGATTTACTGGCTGAGTATCATATGGCAGTAGCGGGTGAGGATGGCTATCGGGTAGATGGCGAGGAACTGAAAAGCGTTCCGGTTAAGGAACTGCATCCGCTCAGAGGTCTTAGCATTGAGCGTAAGGGAAATGCTTACTATGCAAAAGCCGCCGGTAAAATCGAGATGAAAAACGGCAACATTGACATTCGTACGATGCATGAGATTCCGGGGGATGTGGATTTGAGCACCGGAAGAATCGAATTTTTCGGAGATATTACGATTGGTGGAAGCGTCAGTGCAGGTGTTGTGATTCGTGCGGGACGCAATCTGATTATCGAAGGAACGGTAGAAAGTGCTGAGTTATTTGCCGGAGGTGACATTGTTTTAAAACGCGGTGTTCAGGGCAATATGAAAGGGCGTGTACGTTCCAGAGGCAGTATTTATGCTAACTTTATTGAGCAGTGTGATGTGACGGCAGAGATTAATATCGAAGCCAACTATATTCTGAATGCTAACGTCAAAGCCGGAAACAAGGTATTTGTAAAAGGCAAAAAGGGCAGTATTATCGGCGGAAAGGTATCGGCACTGCAGGGAATTGAAGCATATCAGCTCGGTAATCCGGTAGAGGTACGGACGGTGGTGCATGCAGGCTACGAAAAAGAAATTTTTGACCGATATATGCGTTGCGCTGAGCGCGAAAAGGAAATCGAAGAAAGGCTGGAGGATGTTCTGGAACGAATGGAAGAGCTGATAAAGCGTAAGCAGTTTCAGGGTGAGACCGATGCAGGCAGTCTTTTGATGCTGAATAGCAAGAAGGATGAGTGCTTTAAGCAGCTTGATGAAGTGCGTGAGGAAATGGAGCATTGTCATGAGCGAATTGAAAAAGGCAAGGGTGCTAAAATCAATTCTGAAGGAACGACCTACAATGGTGTGATTCTTAGCATTGACGGATGCAGTAAACAGGCGATCGGAGGCATCCAATATGTGACATATCGCTGCATTCAGGGGGAAATCATATCGGAGTCTTTCAGACGTATGACACGATAGGACAAGTATATGAATTATAATGAAATAGAAGCGTATCTTTTGGATATTCCCAAATTTACAAAGAAAAATACACTTGAGGATACCCGCCTGTTTTTACGGGAATTGGGAAATCCCTGCAAGGGTAAAACTGTGATTCACATTGCAGGCACAAACGGAAAAGGTTCTGTTTGTGCCTATTTGTCGTCTGTTTTGGATGAGGGAGGCTATCGTGTGGGAATGTTTACATCACCTCATCTTGTGACAATGAGAGAACGATTCCGTATCGGAAAAGAGCTGATAAATGAGGAGTGCTTTTGCAGATGCTTTTTGCGGATTAGGGAGCAGCTTGAAAGAGGCGCACTTGGAAAAACCGGCTACCATCCCAGTTTTTTTGAAATGTTGTTTTTTATGGCGATGCTTTATTTTGAGCAGGAACAGGCAGAGGTTATTTTATTGGAAACAGGGCTGGGCGGACGACTGGATGCGACAAATTCCGTGGAGCAGAAGGACTTGTGCATTATTACGGAAATTGGACTGGATCATATGGAATATTTGGGAGGCACCGTTGCAGAAATTGCAGGAGAAAAAGCGGGTATTTTGAGAGAAAATGTACCGGTGGTTTTTGCAGACAAACGGAAAGAAGCTTCCGATGTAATAAAACAGCATGCAAACACACTTTTTTGTCCGCTTTACAGTGTGTCGAAACGTGACATACGAAATTTTGCGTTTCATAAAAATTTCATTGATTTTTCTTATAATACTCGGTATTATGGATATGTCAGATGTCAGCTTATGACCTGTGCTGTTTATCAGCAGGAAAATGCGGCACTGGCATTATGTGCATTGGATGTGCTTGCCGATAAGCTCCCGGTAAGTCGGGAAGTAATAGAGGCGGGCATGAGCCGGGCAAAATGGGCGGGCAGGATGGAAGAAATCCTTCCCGATGTTTTTGTGGATGGTGCACATAATCCGGACGGAATTTCGGCATTTTTGGAGACGGTTCAAAATGACGGCTGCGAGGGCAGGCGTTTGCTTCTGTTTTCGGTGGTGCAGGAGAAACAGTACCGGGATATGAGTGATTATTTGATAAATTCAAAATTATTTGACAAAATATATTTGACGGAAATAACAAATGCCAGAGGTCTTTCGGGACAACAGCTTCAAGAGGCTTTTTCAGGAGTGGATGTGACCGTGTGTCAGGAGTGTTTGAATGCAGGGGAAGCATTGGAGTTGCTTTTAAAAGAAAGGAGACCGGAGGACAGAGTGTATATTGCGGGTTCCTTGTATCTGGTAGGCGAGATAAAGGAATATAGAAAGAGGAATTACGATGATTAATTTTGAGGAAGAATTAAAAAAATTCCACCCAAGCCTGGAGGTTGAAGAGGCAGAGGAAGCCATTTATAATCAGGATTTGACGGATATGGCAGATGTTCTGGTAGGAATGCTGAAGGAAGTTAAAGAGGAAGAATAGAGGTACTGCATGAGATGTTTTAATTGCGGGTGCCAGTTATCGGAAAAAGATTTCTGCACGGGCTGCGGTGTGGATGTAGCTCTTTACAAGAAAATTATGTATACATCCAATTTTTTCTATAATGAGGGATTGGAAAAAGCAAATGTGCGAGACCTGTCCGGTGCGGTCACCAGTTTACGGCAGAGTTTGAAATTTAATAAATATAATATAGAAGCAAGAAACTTACTCGGACTTGTTTACTATGAAATGGGTGAGGTAGTCAAGGGCTTAAATGAGTGGGTTATCAGTAAAAATCTGCGAGCCAATAAAAATATTGCAGATGATTACATCAATATGATACAGGAAAATCCGAACCGTCTGGAGATGATTAACCAGACGATTAAAAAATATAATCTGGCACTGGGCTATTGCCAGCAGGATGGTTTAGACTTAGCTGTTATTCAGTTAAAAAAGGTATTATCGCTAAACCCGAATTATATCAGGGCACATCAGCTTCTTGCTCTTTTGTATATGCGGTCTGAGGAGTGGGAAAAGGCAAAACGCGAGCTGGAAAAATGCAAGCGAATTGATACGGGTAATACGACTACACTCAGATATAGTAAAGAAGTAGAAGCAATGCTTGATATGGCAGAAAATGCCAGAGCAGGCATTAAAAAGCGAAATCGTCAGGATGATATTATTAAATACCAAAGCGGTAATGAGACGATTATTCAGCCGATTAATAACAAGGATAACAGGAGCGTTTCTACCATATTAAATATTGGAATCGGGATTGCGATCGGTGTAGCAGCAGCCTGCTTTTTGATTTTGCCCGGAAGACTGAATTCCGTGAACACACAGGCGCAGAATGAGCTGCGTACTATCAGTGAGCAGTTGGATAAAAAGACGAGCACTATAGAAGGCTTGGAGCAGCAGATAGCACTACTGTCTGATGAAAACAGCAAGCTGAACCAGGAGCTCAGCGATTATGTGGGAACCGATGGTACGATGGTAGTTATCGACGGATTGTTGGAGGCTGTAAATGTCTATATAGAAAATCCGGAGGATATTGTAAAGATTGCGCAGGCACTTGAGAAAATCGATACAGAGGCAGCAGGACAGATTGAGTCGGGAAGCTTCCAAAAGCTCTATCAGATGCTTCTTTCTCAGGTGGGACCGTCCATTGCCAATGCATATTTCGAATCCGGTCAGGATTCTTATCAGAAGGAAATGTATGAGGCTGCGGTAAAGGATTTTGAGAAGGCAGTAGAGTATGATCCGAATAACGGAGACATTCTTTATAATCTGGGCAACGCATATCGTCAGAGCGGTGACAGAGAAAATGCAATAAAAACGTATGAGCTTGTGATACAGAATTTTGAAGGAACAGAGAAAGCCAGACGGGCACAGACCTATTTGGATGAATTAAAAGAAGGATAAAGCCGGAATCGGCTAAATTGCGAAAGAAGACATGACCTGAAAGGGGCATGTCTTTTGCTTTATATAGGAAAGGAGACCCTATGGAAAACAGATTTCAGATGATTGATAATTACTTAATGATAAGAATGCCGGAGGAGATTGATCACCATCAGGCATCCATGATTAGTGAATGCGCAGATCAATACATTATGAAGGAGCCGGTAAAGCATATTGTTTTTGATTTTGAGGATACGCATTTTATGGACAGCTCGGGAATCGGTATTATTGCAGGGAGATATAAGAAAATAGCCTGCTTTGGTGGTATGGTTTATGCAGTCAATGCAAATAATCGAATTATGAAAATAATACAACTTTCAGGACTGAAAAAAGTGCTGAAGGTGGTTGAATAGGAGGATACGGATGAATAACGAAATGAGAGTGGAATTTGATGCGATTTCAGCTAATGAAGCATTTGCAAGGATTGCGGTAGCTGCATTTATGACACCGATGAATCCTACTTTGGAGGAGATTTCTGATGTAAAAACGGCTGTTTCGGAAGCTGTTACCAATGCAGTAATACATGGTTATGAAGGAATGGGCGGTAAGATAAATCTTTTTTGTCGCATAGATGGGAATCGGATACATATTGAGGTACAGGATAAGGGTGCAGGAATAGAAGATGTCGAACAGGCGATGGAGCCACTGTTTACGACAAAGCCGGAACAGGAACGCTCCGGTATGGGCTTTTCTTTTATGGAGGCTTTTATGGATGAATTACAGGTACAGTCAGAGTTGGGCGCAGGAACGCTTGTTACAATGGAGAAAAATATTGCAGGTCAGCCATATGCTTTGGATGGAGAATAAGCTATGGAAGAAACTACAGTACTGCTGACACGGGCGAGAGCCGGAGACAGAGGAGCGAGAGAGGTACTGGTAGAGAAAAACCTGGGGCTGGTGCATCACATTGTCAAACGATTTTTGGGACGAGGCTATGATGCGGAGGACTTGTTTCAGATAGGAAGCATCGGGCTGATGAAGGCAATTGATAAGTTTGATTTGTCCTATGAGGTGAAGTTTTCCACCTATGCAGTTCCGATGATTGCCGGAGAAATCAAACGATTTCTCCGGGATGACGGGATGGTCAAGGTATCCAGAAGTCTAAAGGAAAACGGATTTAAAATCCGTCAGGCATCCGAACAGATTGCACAGAAAATGGGAAGAGAAGCCACCATTTCCGAAATTAGTGAGTGGACAGGAATTACGCCGGAGGATATTGTCATGGCAATGGAAGCCAATGTAGAGGTGGAATCCATTTACAAATCCGTGTATCAGAGCGATGGCAATGAAATCTATATGGTGGACAGGCTGCCTTCGGGAAAGGATGAAAATGAGGAGATTTTGAATCATATGCTGTTGGAGCAGCTTCTTTCCAAGCTGGAGGAGTATGAAAAGCAACTGATAGGGTTGCGCTATTTCCAAAACAAAACGCAGACAGAGGTGGCAAAGCAGCTTGGTATCAGTCAGGTGCAGGTCAGCCGTCTGGAAAAACGAATTTTGCTGCGTATGCGCGGACTTGCCAAATAAGCGGAAAGTAAGTAGAATGAAAGTAAATGAAAGGAATAGGCGAAGCAATCATAAAGTGCAAATGAGGAACGACTATGAAAATTTATCTTGTACGACACGGTGAGACAGACTGGAATAAGGCGGGACGTTTTCAGGGCAGTGAAAATATACCGTTAAACCAATATGGCATAGAGCTGGCAGAGGTTACTTCTGAGGGAATGAAGGAGATTCCGATTGATATTATTTATACAAGTCCCTTGATTCGTGCCAGAAAAACGGCGGAAATAATGCGCAGAGACCGAAGGATTGAAATCATTGAGGACGATAGACTGAAGGAAATGAGCTTTGGCAGATTTGAGGGTGCGGATATCCGGGAGGCGAGAGCGGACAAAGAGCATGGGCTGCATGATTTTATCAGCAATCCGGGCATTTATCGGGCAAAGGACGGAGAAAATTTTGAGGATGTGATTGCACGCTGCCACAGCTTCATTGATGAAATTCTGTTGCCCCGGGAGAAAAGCTATGACAGCGTCATGGTAGCGGCACATGGTGCGTTGATTCGTTGCTTTTTACGCTGCATAGAGGACAGACCACTGTCCGAGTTTTGGGGTGGAGTGCCACAGGGGAACTGTGCAGTAACGATTGTGGAGCTTGAGGACGGACAACTGCGGATTTTGGAAGAAGGAAAGCTTTATTATTACAAAGAGCATATAGGAATTCTGGGATGAAAATAGACCGACTAATCGGAATTGTAATGCTGCTGTTGCAGCAGGATAAGGTGACTGCACCGGAGCTGGCCGAGCGGTTTGAGGTGTCAAGAAGAACCATTAACAGGGATATTGAGGATATTTGTAAGGCCGGAATACCACTTGTCACAACACAGGGCTTTGGAGGCGGTATTTCGATTGAAGAGCAATATAAAATTAATAAAACATTTTTGACGCAGGAGGAAATGCTGACAATTTCGGCAGGGTTAAAGGGGATGGACAGCGTGTCCAAAACCTCTTGTTTTGTAGGCTTGATGGACAAGCTCAGAAGTGGCAGTGAGAAAGCTGTGGCGGATGAGATTATTATGGTTGATTTATCGGCTCACGGTCATGATCCTCTGATTGAAAAGATAGCGGAAATTAAAAAGGCGATTCTGGAAAGGCATGTAATTTTCTTTCGGTATTATTACGGCAAAGGAGACTGTAATCGCCGGATTGAGCCGTATCGCCTTGTATTTCATTGGTCATCCTGGTATGTTTTCGGATATTGTACGGAAAAAAGGGACTGGCGGCTGTTTAAGCTGAACAGACTGTGGGAGCTAAAGGCACTGGAGGCGGTATATGATGCTCGTGAGATACCAAAGGATAGACTGGATTTTGAAAAATATTTTGAAACAGACAGTTCCATTTGTTTAAAAGCCGTGTTTGCTAAAAGTGAATTGCACAGGCTGATAGAGGAGTATGGCATAAACTGTTATCGGATTCAGGGCGACGGCAGTCTGTATTTTGAACGGGACTTTGCAAGCTATGAAAATATGCGGGAATGGGTGTTTAGCTTTGGTGATAAGGTACGGATTTTAGAGCCGGATAAGTTATTAAAGGAAAGAATTGAACAGGCGAAAAGAATTATCGGAGCGGATATTTGATCTTTACAGACATGACAGGACGGTGTCGTGTTTTATCTGTTATCATAATGACATAATTATAGGAGGTGTCATTATGGTTGAATCGAGATGCGGTATTTTGTGCAGCGAATGTGAGTATCGTGAGCAAATGAATTGTAAGGGCTGTGTAGAAATACAAAAGCCTTTTTGGGGCGAAAGCTGTCCGATAAAAGTATGCTGTGAAGAGAAAAGCGAAGAACATTGCGGTCAGTGCAGTAGCTTTGCCTGTGAACTGCTACAGCAGTTTGCATATGATAAGGAACAGGGCGATGACGGAAAACGAATTCGCCAATGTGAAAAATGGAGAATAAAATAATGGCTTCAAGTAAAGAATATCTGAATTATATTGTAGACCAGTTAAGTGAGTTGGAGGATATTACTTATCGCTCCATGATGGGTGAGTACATAATTTATTATAAGGGAAAAATAGCTGCCTATGTTTGTGATGACAGACTGCTTGTAAAGCCTGTGGAAGCAGCAAAAAAACTTATGCCGGATGCTCCCATGGAGCCGCCTTATGAGGGGGCAAAGGAAATGTTGCTTGTAGAGGAGACGGACAACAGAAAGTTTTTGACGGAGCTGTTTGCGGCAATGTATGAGGAACTGCCTATGCCAAAGCCCAAAAAGAAACGCGTAAAATCGTCATAGGAAAAATGGAGAGTATTTATAATTTTGTAAATGAAAAAGAGGCACAAAAGGAAATTCGATATTGCGAATTTCCTTTTGTGCTTTATAGGAATATTTTTTTGGAAATCAGAAATACTAGACTGCAAAAAGAGACTGAGAGAAAGAGGAAACAAAGAGCAGAATGGAAAATAAAACCGTTTATATCAAGCCGAAACGGAATGCAGAGGTTTTGCAGGAAGAGGTGCGGTTAAAGGATATAGCTTCTGTTACCTGTACAGATGAGCTTGTAAAAGCAAGGGTGAAAATGCTAAAGGTCCATCAATTCGGTAAGAATGCAGAGAAACGTGTGGTTGTCAGTGGTCTGCGCCTGATTGAATTGATTCAAAACTCAGAGAAGCAGGTAAATGTTGAAAATGTAGGTGAGCAGGATACACTTATTAAGCTGGTGAAAAATCCGGATAAGATGGGTGCGGTTGTATGGCTGAAGATAGTATTTGTGGCGCTTATCAGTTTTTTTGGCACCGCATTTACCATTATGGCATTTCATAATGATGTAGGGATTCACGATGTATTTGGAAGGATTTATGAACAATTACTTGGAACACAGTCATCCGGAATAGGAATTTTGGAAGTTACCTATTCGTTGGGACTGGCGGTAGGAATTGTTGTGTTTTTCAATCATGTGGGAGGCAGGAGAATTACTGCTGACCCTACACCGATTGAAGTAGAGATGCGTATTTATGAAAAGGATGTGGACGATACGCTGATTGAGACTGCGGACAGAGAAGGGAAATCAATCGATGCTTCTTAAAAAAATGTTTTTGATGATACTGGGCAGCAGCTTTGGATTGATGACGGCGGGAGGTGTGTTTACGGTGCTTCTTGCGGTCGGACTGATTCCGCGATTTGCGGGAAAAACACATACCGGAAAAAAAGTGTTTTTTTATGAAAATATGGTGATTTTGGGAACCATAATCGGAAATGCAATGAGTGTACTGGATGTTTACGGAAACTTTTGGAGAATGGAAGAGATGCTTGCTATTCCGGATTTTGTTTGTCGGGTATTTGGAACACTGCTTATTTCCTGCTTTGGTTTTTTTGCAGGGATTTTTGTAGGAAGTCTGGCTATGGCAATTGCGGAAATGCTGGACAGCATCCCTATTTTTGCAAGACGTATCGGATTTCGACACGGACTGGGCATTGCAGTATCAGCAATGGCACTGGGAAAAGTGGCAGGCTCTTTGTTTTATTTTTATAATCAAATGTATTTATTCGGAGGTTGACATGGAAGAAGAAAAGAAAAAGCAATATCAGGAATATGTAAAGGAAATGACACCGTCACATAATCTTTGGTTATTGATGGGAAAGGCCTTTGTGACGGGGGGAATTATCTGCTGTATCGGGCAGGGGATTTTAAATTATTGCATAAACAGCTTGGGACTGGACAAACAGACTGCCGGTAGCTGGTGCTCATTAATTCTCGTGCTTATGAGTGTGATTTTAACAGGCTTTAATATTTATCCGCTTATTACGAAATGGGGCGGAGCAGGGGCACTTGTTCCGATTACCGG
>JAZNIP010000338.1:0-7951 GCA_045577575.1 Lachnospiraceae bacterium
TAAAGAAAATACGGATGCCATTCCGTATTACACAAACCTTCATGCAGGCTGGACTTTAAATCAGTGGCAGGACCATTGTTGGGGAGCGACAAGCGGAAATCCGGATTATCGTTTTAACATTATGCCGATTGAGAAAGACCCATTTCGTGAAGGAAAACCGAACTATGTTGTAATGAAACTTTTATATGACATTGTTAAGGAAGGTCTTTGTGAGGATGATCCGGTAACCTCTGACTGGGAACAGAGTAAGGTGATGCTGAACAACGGTGAAATTGGTGCCATGACACTTGGTCTGTGGTCCGTAACACAGATGCAGGGAGCAGGACCGAATGCGGATGATATCGGCTATATGCCATTCCCATACAATATTGACGGAGTACAGTATGCAACCGCAGGTCCGGATTATTGTTTTGGTATCAATGTACATAGTGAAAATAAGGCAACAGCGAGAGCTTGGATTGATTTTGTGATTGATGAGACTGATTTTGCAGTTTCCGAGGGTGGTGTATCTATCGTAAAAGGAGCAGCATTACCTGAGACATTGGCAGCATTTGAAGGTGTTGAGATGGTTACCGATAATCCGGCTGTTCTGGAAAGAGAAGGCTTGTTGGATCAGCTTAGCAACGATTCTGAAATCGGTTTATATGCCGAGCCGGAAAAAGTAAGACTTGTGGAATCTGCTATGGGAACAAGAGATGAGAGCTTTGAAGATATTATGAATGATTGGAATGCAAGATGGACACAGGCGCAGGAAGACAATGGTGTCGTTACGGAATATTAATATTTTCCGGTATTCGCTTGGAAAGGAAGAAGAATTATGCCTTGGAAGGAAAAAATAAAAACAAGAAAGTTCCAACAGAGAATTGTTATCGTGACATTCCTGTTTGTACCGTTGCTGCTCTTGATTTTGTTTACCTATCTGCCGTTTGCGGATATGGCGCGGTACAGCTTTTATAAATGGAATGGTTCAAGCCCTACGATGAAGTTTGTCGGACTTAGGAACTATAAAGAAGTATTTACGAGGACGGAGTATTTGGAGGTGTTTAAAACCAGCATTTATTATCTGGTCGGTTCCTTTATTCAGATTGGATTGGCATTGTATTTTGCTACGATTTTGAATTATGCAATCCGTGGAAAAAATTTCTTCAAAGGCGCAATCTTTTTCCCATATTTAATTAATGGTGTGGCAATCGGATTTATTTTCCTATACTTTTTCAAGGGTGGTGGTACGCTGGACACAATTCTGATGTGGCTTGGCGTGCCACAGGAAAAGCTTCCGATGTGGCTTGGAAATCCTAAAATCATTAACTATTCACTTGCATCGGTTTCGGTGTGGAGATATATGGGGCAGAATATGATTATGTTTGCGGGAGCGATTCAGTCGATTGACCCCAATTTATATGAAGCAGCATCACTTGACGGGGCAGGCAGATGGCAGCAATTTAAATACATTATTTTGCCGGGGATTAAGCTGATTGTCAGTCTGAATATGATTTTGGCGGTAAAGGGTGCAATCAGTGTATTTGAAATCCCGAAAATTATGACGGATGGTGCAAACGGTTCGGCAACTTTTGTAACCAAAACGTTGGATACTGCATTTACGGTACATAAGGTAGGCTTAGCATCTGCTATGGGTATGGTGCTTCTGCTCATCATAATGATTGTAACCTTTATACAGAAGAGGTTTTTCGAAGGAAAGGAGAATGGCTGATGAAAAAAATTAACATAAGTAAGATTTTTATTTATCTGTCGTTAATCCTTGCCGCATTGGCGTCCATTGTTCCGATTGTGGTTATTTTCTTCACTTCATTTAAAACAAATGAAGAAATTGCAGAAAGCGGAATTATGTCGCTACCACAAAATTTTCTTAACTTTGAAAATTACAGAACAGCATTTGTGGACGGAAAGATGCTTATGGGCTTCAGTAATACCTGCTTTATTCTTATTGTGGCTGTAACGGCAACGATTTTAACAGGAACAATGACAGCGTATATTTTAAGTCGTTTTCAGTTTAAAGGGAAGGCTTTGGTTTCGACGTTGTTTTTGGTGGCGTCTCTGGTGCCGAGTATTACGATGCAGATGAGTACTTTTCAGATTATTGTAGGAATGAAGCTTTTTAATACAATGTGGTCTACCATCATTTTGTTTGCGGGGACGGATATTATATCAATATACATTTTCCTGCAGTTTATGGACAGCATTTCGTTTTCGCTTGATGAGGCAGCCATCATGGATGGTGCAGGCTATTTTACAATATTTTTTAAAATGCTTTTGCCGCTTTCCAAACCGGCGGTTGTTACCGTATTGATCTTAAAAGGAGTTACCTTTTACAACGAATTTTATATTCCGTATCTGTATATGCCAAAAACGGAACTGGCAGTGGTTTCTACTGCACTTTTCCGATTTAACGGACCGTATGGAACACGGTGGGAGGTAATCAGTGCAGGTGTTATTATTACATTGCTTCCGGCATTGATTTTGTTCCTGGTATTACAGAAACAGATTTATAGCGGACTGACAGCAGGAGCAGTAAAGGAGTAGAGAAAACAATATGTCAAAAGTAGAATTTATCAATGTTACAAGCTTGCCGGAGATACCCTGGCAGGAGAAGCCGGAAGGTTTGACCAATGCACCGGTATGGCGTTATCGTGAAAATCCCATAATTCAGAGAAATCCGGTCGAAGGAGTGGCGAGAATCTTTAACAGTGCAGTGCTTCCGTATGAAGGTGCCTATATCGGTGTTTTTCGCGGAGAGCAGATTAACGGTATTCCGTATATTTATCTCGGACACAGCCGTGACGGAATTCATTGGGAGTTTGAAAAGGAAAAAATTCATTTTGTGAACGAAGCGGGAGAAAATGCAGATCCGGTATATGCATATGATCCGAGACTGGTAAAGGTGGAGGATACTTATTACATTATCTGGTGCGGCGATTTTTACGGTGCATCCATCGGATTGGCAAAGACAAAGGATTTTAAGACATTTATCCGTATGGAAAATCCGTTTATTCCGTTTAACCGCAATGCGGTATTGTTCCCACGCAAGATAAACGGAAATTACATGATGCTGTCCAGACCGAGCGACAGCGGACATACACCTTTTGGAGATATTTTTGTGAGTGAAAGCCCGGATATGACTTACTGGGGAAAACACCGTCATGTGATGGGAAAAGGTGATGAATGGTGGGATGCAGTAAAAATCGGAGGCGGAGCGGCACCGATTGAGACGAGTGAAGGCTGGCTTTTGTTTTTCCACGGGGTGACCGGAACCTGCAATGGCTTCGTATACAGCATCGGCGGTGCAATTTTGGATATTGACAATCCGTCTATTGTAAAATATCGTTGCGAGAATTTTCTCTTAACTCCGCAGGAGTGGTATGAGGAGAGAGGATTTGTAGGAAATGTATGTTTCCCCTGTGCTACTTTACAGGACAATGATACAGGAAGAATTGCGATTTATTACGGAGCGGCAGATACCTATGTGGCACTTGCCTTTACTTATCTGGATGAAGTGGTTGACTATATAAAATCTCATTCCAAAATATCCGTATCAGACAGTGAAATCGGAATACGATAGGAGCGATAACATGATACATGAAAAATATTACGAGCTTGTAAAGAAACAGACTGCATTGCTGGAAAGAAAAAATCATAAAACCGCATTTTATAACGGAATATTTGACAGGTATGAGTATCCGGTGCTGACAAGAGACCATGTGCCGCTTTTTTGGAAATATGATTTAAACAAAGAGACCAATCCTTATTTCGAGGAGCGTCTGGGTATTAATGCGGTCATGAATTCAGGAGCTATCTGGCTGAACGGAAAGTTTTATCTGGTAGCAAGAGTGGAAGGCGCGGACAGAAAATCATTTTTTGCGGTAGCGGAAAGTGATAATGGCATTGACAATTTCCGTTTTTGGGATTATCCGGTACTGCTTGAGGATACCTGCCCGGAGGAAACCAATGTATATGACATGCGACTTACAAAGCATGAGGACGGCTATATTTACGGTGTTTTTTGCTCCGAGAGCAAGGATACATCCGCCAATGATTTGTCCGCTGCGGTTGCGGCTGCAGGAATTGTGCGGACGAAGGATTTGAAACAATGGGAACGACTGGATAATTTAAAAACCCTTCGTTCTCCTCAGCAGAGAAATGTATGTCTGCATCCTGAATTTATAAACGGAAAATATGCATTTTATACAAGACCGATGGATGACTTTATTGATACCGGTTCGGGTGGAGGAATCGGATTCGGTTTGTGTGATGACATATGTCATGCGGTGATAGACGAGGAAATTATTACAAGTAAACGAAAATATCATACGATTACAGAAGCAAAAAATGGTGCAGGTGCGGTTCCTATTAAGACGGAAAAGGGCTGGATACATATTGCGCATGGTGTGCGTAATACTGCTGCAGGCTTGCGGTATGTTCTTTATGCATTTGCTACGGATTTGAAAAATCCTGCAAAGGTAATCGCAGAGCCTTCCGGCATGCTGCTTGGACCGTTGGGAGAGGAACGTGTGGGAGATGTATCTAATGTAGTATTTACAAACGGAGCGATTGTTAAGGATGATGTTATTTATCTGTATTATGCATCCAGTGATACCAGACTGCATGTGGCAACGACAACAAAAGAAAGGCTTTTGGATTATGTGTTCCAAACACCGGAGGATCCGCTGCGTTCCGTGAAATGTGTTGAGCAGAGATGCAAACTGATTGAAAGCAATTTAGAGCTGCTGGGGAGGTAATCACATGGCAATCATAAAGCTGACACCATGCTGTAAGGATTATATATGGGGAGGTAATCGCCTGCGAGAGGAATATCACAAACAATCTGCGGATAAGGTGATTGCGGAATCGTGGGAGCTTTCCTGCCATGTAGACGGAAGCTCAATCATTGCAGAAGGAGAGTTTGCGGGAAAGACATTGCAGGAATACATCGAATGGGAAGGAAAAAAGATTCTGGGAAAGAATTGTATGCAGTTTGAGAACTTCCCGATTTTGATTAAATTCATTGACGCAAAAGAGGATTTGTCCATACAGGTGCATCCGGGAGATAGCTATGCATTATCAAATGAAGGACAGTATGGGAAAAACGAAATGTGGTATGTGGTGGATTGTGCAGAGGATGCATGCTTATACTACGGGTTTAAGGAGAAGGTCAGCAAAGAAGAGTTCGCAAAGCGGATTCAAAACAATACGTTACCTGAGGTATTGAATAAAGTGCCGGTTAAAAAAGGAGATGCTTTTTTTATTGAAGCCGGAACAATCCATGCCATCGGAAAAAATATTGTAATTGCGGAAATTCAACAAAATTCAAATGTAACTTATCGGGTATACGACTACGGAAGAGTAGGAACAGACGGAAAGACGAGAGATTTGCACATTGAGAAGGCATTGGAAGTAACTGACCGCAATCCGAAAATCAACAGAGCAAGCTATGAGCCGCATTTAGGCGCATGCAAATATTTCACGGTAGATAAGCTTGTGCTTGATGGGAAGTTTATGGAGGCGGTAAACGGAAAAGTAGACGAAGAGTCCTTTTTACATATTTTGGTAGTAGACGGGGAAGGAATGATTCAAAACGGCGAAAGCATGAGCTTTCGAAAGGGAGACAGTTTATTGCTTACCGCATCTACAGGTGAATTTAAAATAAGCGGAAAATGTGAGGCACTTCTTACTACAATACCATACGGAAAAGAGGATAAAGAAGCATGAAGGAGATGGCGAGAAAGCAATTAAAAGAAAAGATAATACCTTTTTGGCAATCCCTGAGGGATGAGATTTACGGCGGTTATTACGGATATGTTGGTGATGATTTGTGCGTGAATAAAACAGCAGTAAAAGGATGCATTTTAAACAGTCGGATTTTATGGTTCTTTTCCAATGCATATCTTGTACTTAGAGAAGCAGAGCTGCTGGATTATGCAGCCCATGCTTATCGTTTTTTGCGGGATTGTATGTATGATAAGGAGGAAGGTGGTGTTTTCTGGTCGCTTACCTATGACGGAAAGCCGCTGGATACGGAAAAGCATACCTATAATATGGCATTTGCTGTTTATGCGCTTGCCTCCTATTATGATGCATCTAAGGATGAAGAGGCTTTGAAGCTCGCAAATGATATCTATCGGACAATAGAAAAGAAATGCTTTGTGGGAAACGGATATGGAGAAGCATTTACAAGAACATTTGAAACGACTTCCAATGAAAAGCTGTCTGAGAATGGAGTCATGGCAGAATATACGATGAATACATTGCTGCATTTGATGGAGGCAAATACGGAGTTGTTCCGCGTAAGCGATAGCCAGTCGGTAAAAGCAAGAATCTTTGGCATGCTCGGTATGTTTAGAAAAAATATCTACAATGAGGAAATGCGGCGGCAGGAGGTGTTTTTTGACAAGGAACTGAAAAGCCTGATTGATTTGCATTCCTATGGTCATGACATTGAAACCTCATGGCTGATGAATCGGACAATAGAGATATTACAGGAGCCGTACTATTGCCAGACTTTATTGCCGATAACGGCCGCATTGGCAAAACAGATTTATTCCGTGGCATATGACGGTCATTCGCTTGCCAATGAATGTTGTAAAGGCGAAGTGGATGAAACAAGAGTATGGTGGGTTCAGGCAGAAGCGGTGGTTGGTTTTTTGGATGCATATCAAAAAAGCGGCGATATCAAATTCAAAGAAGCAGCAGAAAATATTTATCGGTTCATTCATGAAAATTTTGCGGATACAAGAGAAAAGTCGGAATGGTTTCAGGCTACCGATTCCACAGGAAAAGTCGTAGAAGGTCTTCCGATGGCAGACCCGTGGAAATGCCCATATCATAATGGGAGAATGTATTTGGAGGTTTTGAATAGAAATTTAGATTCGTAATCATGAAGACAAAACGGGATGTGTTTCTTTTTTATAAAACTCTTTAATTTTTATTTCCGATATTTCTCATCCATTCCAAGAAGTACCGTTTCCAGTGTATTGTACAAATTGGCTTGTGCAGTTTCAGGTGCGTTAAGGGCATGGCGAAGCTGCAAGGTGGTATAGCCATGCAGAATGCCTGACAGCAAATCAGTAATGTCATTTACAGCTGTTTCCTGAAATCCGCCGAAAAGAATTAGAGTTTTCAGAAGCTCAGTATATTGTTCCCAAATTTTGTTCGTCTTTTCGTTTCCGTGCCAGGTCGCCCATTGGATGATTTCATATACGCCGGGATGTTGTAAAACAAAGTGAAAATATTCCCAGGCAATGGCCTGAATGGCAGTACAGCCGGATTTTCCGATGGCTGCCTGCATCATATTATCATTCATAGCTTTCATTCCGTTATGAGCGGATTCCCTCAGCAGATCTTCCAGACTTTCAATGTGATTATATAAAGAAGGAGTGCGTATGCCGAGCTTTTCGGCAATATTTTTTAAGGTAACCTGATTTAAGCCGTTTGCATCGGCTAAATCGGATGCAGTTTGAATAATAAGTGATTTTGTAATACGCATTGGAATGCTCCTTTGATTTATGGGTACGAGATTGCTTGCTCTATGATATATTAACTAATATAGTTAGCTTGGTCAATATTGCTGTTAATATTTTTGCTAAAATGTATTGACAAAATGATGAAGTATATTTATTATACTAATGCGATTAGCTAAAAGGCTAACTGGGATAACGAAAGGGAAAACAGGAAGGAAAAAGCGTGAATGGAAAAGGAAATAGAAACAGTTAAACAAAAAATTAATCATATTCCTGCAATTTTATACGGAAAAGAATCAGACAAGGTATTTCTGTATGTACATGGTCAATGCGGATGCAAGGAGGATGCAGAGACTTTTGCTGAGGTTGCCGTATTTAGAGGATGGCAGGTGCTTAGTATTGATTTGCCGGAGCATGGCGAACGTACCGCAGCGAGCATCACGGGAATGGCAAAAGAGGTGAATCGGTTTAATCCGTGG
>JAZNIP010000339.1:0-10828 GCA_045577575.1 Lachnospiraceae bacterium
ATATTTATAAGCGGATTGCGGGAATTGAAAATCTGTCGGAATGTGAGGATATGAAAGAAGAATTGCTGGACAGATTTGGCGAGATTCCGCGTTCGGTAGAAAATCTGCTACGGATTGCGCTGATACGTCAGACAGCGCATAGGCTGTATCTGTCGGAGGTACAGGGGAAAAATGAAATTCTAACCTTTACATTTTTGCCCAAAGCGCCTATCCGTATTGAAAATCTTCCAAAACTGCTGACATTATACGGAAAAAAACTGACTTTTTATCCGAAAGGGGATCCGTATTTGAAATATCGTTATAAAAAATGCGGTTTTGTGGAAAAGGATGGAGAGATGCTTTTGGCATTGACGGAAGAATTGCTCACTAAAATGGAAGAGTTACTTTTGTAACATTTGTACAGAATGACAACAAATGAAAGAAAAGCGTTGAAAGAATATACAATCTATAATAAAATAAAATGGTAGGAAAAGATATTTAGAGAAGGAAAAAATGGTGGTGGACGTATGAAAAAAATAGCGTACAAGTTTTTGGCAGTAATCAGTATTCTGGTAGTGATTTCACTGGCGGCACTGCAACTGCTGAGTACAAACATTAAGAGTATCAGCAATACCAGTACACAGTTATTGGAAAAGCAGGTTCAGGATATGGATTTGATTCAATCGATTAATCTGAACTATGAGCAGATTTATCGTCTGACTCTGTGCCATACCATGAGTACGGTAGAGGCAACAATGGACAAGTACGAGGTGGAAATTTCTGCCTGCAAGGATGAGATTAATTCAAGCATGGCAAAATACAAAGCAGGTATTACCGATGAGGAAATCGCGGTTATGTTTGCGGATTTTGAGTCCAAGTACAGTGCTTTCATAAAGACAGCAGACAGTATTCTGGAGAATAGTGCAGCAGGTAAAAAAGAAATGGCAACCATTTATATCAACAATACACTTGGTGTGACAGTTGGTAATCTGGAAGCATACATAGATAATCTGACAACTTATTCTAATGGTGAGTTTGAAGCAGGTAAGGCAGAGCTGGAAGCAACTGCAGAAGCAAGCAGCCAGGTGGTTGTGCTTGCCATGGTGCTTATGATTGTTGCGGCAATCATTATTTACTTCGTTGCAAACTGGATGATTGTTAAGCCGATTAATATGGGAACGAAAGAGCTTCAGGCGATTATTCAGTCCATTCATGATAAGGATGCGGATTTGACAAAACGTTTGAAGGTTCGTACAAAAGACGAGATTTCCGTGCTGACGTCCGGCATTAACGAGTTCTTGGAAATACTGGAAAATCTTATTCGCAATATCCGTATGTCCAGTACACGTATTTCCGAGGAGCAGCAGGTTGTATTTGAACGTGTGGAGAAGACGCAGGAGGATGCAAATGATACCTCCAGTACAATGGAAGAATTGGCCGCAGGCATGGAAGAAGTAACGGCTACAGTGGCTGTGGTAACCGACCATGCAAAGGGTGCTAAGGATTCGGTTGAGAGCGTGGCGAATGATGTAAGTGATGGATTCCGATTTGCAGGTGAGATGCAGGATCGTGCAGATAATCTGAAGAAGCAGGCAGTTGAATGCAAGCAGTCTGCAGGTGAATTGATTGCAGAGATTGATAAGGCGCTGGTGCAGTCCGTGGAGGATAGTCGTCAGATTCACAATATTACGACATTGACAGATGATATTCTCGGTATTGCGGCACAGACTAATCTGCTTGCTCTGAATGCTTCGATTGAGGCAGCGAGAGCGGGTGAGGCAGGAAGAGGCTTTGCGGTTGTAGCGGATGAAATCAGACAGTTGGCAGATAACAGTAAAGCAACAGCAAACAACATTCAGGAGATTTCTCAGAGTGTTGTTAAGAGTGTAGCTGCATTGTCGGAAAATGCTTCTTCGTTATTGAAATTTGTTAATGAAAAGGTTATGGCAGATTACGATGCAATGGAAAGTACCGGTGTACAGTATCTGGTGGATGCTACTAAGGTAAATGACATTATGGATAAAATTTCTGCCGGTACTCAGACGATTAATCAGACAATGCAGGAGGTTGTGGAATCCAACGAAGGCATTGCGGATACGGTAGAACAGAATGCTGTCGGTATCGGAAATGTTGCTCAAAATACAACAGAGCTTGCGGATAATATGAGAGAAATCATTCATGCACTTCAAGAGGTTCAGGAAGTAATTGATGATTTGACCAGACAGGCAGAGATTTTCCGCATCGGTGAAGAAGGCGGAGAAGAAGCTTTGTCGGAAACAGCTTCTGTTGAAGAAGGAATGCAGTCAGAGCAGATGATGGATATGCAGGATGAAACAGAAGAAATAATGGAAGCAGAAGAGAGCATGGAAGAGTAACTGCTTGTAAGATAAAATGTAAGATGCCTGTGGGAAGAAGCCCGCAGGCATTTTTTAAATAATGACAGAAAGTGAGAGGGAAAATGGAACAAAGAGAAATGAGAGCAAACGGTTGGGCATTGATTCCGGCTCTGGTTTTCCTGGTACTGTATTTAGGACTGGGAATTTTATTTGAGTATGTTTTGGGAATTGAAATGGGATTTTATAATATCCCGATTGTAGTAGCATTTATGGTGGCGGTTCTGGTAGCTTGTCTGCAGAACAAAGGCGTTTCTTTTGAAGAAAAACTGTCCATTATGGCAAAGGGAGTAGGGGATAAGGATATCATTACGATGATATTGATTTTCCTTTGTGCAGGTGTGTTTGTTGGTGTTACCGGACGCGACAGTGCGCAGGCGGTTGCGTATATGTTGCTTTCCGTTACGCCTGCATGGTTTGCGGTAGCGGCACTGTTTCTTGTCTCCTGTTTTGTATCGCTGGCAATGGGAACCTCCTGTGGGACGATTAGTCTGATTGTTCCGATTGCGGTAGCGGTAGCCGAGGCTTCGGGATATTCTGTGGCATTTTGCGTAGGCTCGGTTATGGGGGGAGCGATGTTTGGAGACAATCTTTCCTTTATTTCGGATACAACGATTGCAGCATGCAATACACAGGGCTGTAAGATGCGGGATAAATTTAATGCAAACTTCAAAATTGCACTACCGGCGGCGGTGATTACCTTTATTCTGATTATTGTGCTGTCTATCAGCTCGGATGTGGGACAGGTAGAGATTCAGCAATATCAGCTTATTAAATTGATACCGTATATTCTGGTACTGGCAGGTGGTCTTGCCGGAATTAATGTTTTTGTGGTGCTTTTAATCGGTATTGTGTCCGGTATTACGATTTTCCTGTCTACGGGAAGCATTACTTTCTTTGAAATGCTGGGCAATATGGGAAGCGGAGCATCGGGGATGTATGAGACAATTATGGTTACCATTCTTGTATCGGCTCTCTGTGGTCTGATTCGTGCACATGGCGGTTTTGCGGCACTTTTGAATTTTATTCGAAAGGTGTTTAAAGGAAATAAGGGTGGACAGCTTGGTATGGGACTCTTGGTAGGTGCGATGGATATCGCTACGGCAAATAACACGGTGGCAATCGTTATGGCCGGACCGATAGCAAAGGAAATGAGCGAGGAATACGGAATTGAACCCAAAAGAGCGGCATCTATTCTGGATACCTTTTCCTGTATTTTCCAGGGAGTTATTCCGTATGGTGCACAGATGCTTCTGGCACTTGCGGCAACGGCAGAATGCGGTTATACGCTGAATGCATTTGAGGTGATTCCGAAGCTGTATTATCCGGCACTTCTGGGTGTTGTATCGATTCTTTATATTGTGCTTGGAAAATCCAAGGTAGAAAAGTAAAAAGTTAGAAAATTTTGATAAAAAATAAAAAAAGCGAAAAAATTTCGGGGGTGGGGTTGAATAAGTGTCAGAATTGCTTTAAAATACTAATAGTACCTGTGTACTAGAAAAGAGGCGAGACGTATGATAAGGCAAAAACAGAAAGACAAGAGAAAAAATAAGAAAAGTATTCAGAATGAGATTTTTCAGAAAATCGGAAAAAGTGTAGTTGCAGTGTTTCTTGTAACGATTATTTTTGCTGTATTGATGTTACAGTCTGTGGTAATGTCGGGAAGAAAAACGGAATTAACATTGCAGTCGCAGTCTGCAGCATATCAGATAACGGATTTCTTTGATGTGTACATACGAATGGTACAACAGATGGCAGTGAATCCAGAGATTGAAGCTGTTATGAAGCAGGCAAAGGCTGGCGATAATATTACACAGGTACAGGGATTTGCTACGGTATACGATAATCTGGTAAAAATTGCAGCCTTGGATTCTGAAAATATTATGGCTTCCTGGATTGCGGATGTTGATGCCAATATGGTAACACAGTCAGATAATTTTACTTCGGGTGAAGGATGGGAGATTACTGAGAGAGCATGGTATTACTGCACTCAGACCGGAGAAACCATTTTAACAGAGCCTTATGTAGATGCCAGTACAGGAAATACTATTCTTAGTGCTGTTGCACCGGTTTATGACAGTGAGAGCGGTCAGGTGCTCGGCGTTGCAGGTGTTGACCTTTCCTTGGCGCATGTAAATGATATTATGCGTGGCTATAAGGTGGGCAATAAAGGGTATCTGATGCTTTTGTCGGGACAGGGGCTTTTGGTTTATCATCCTGATTCTTCGCTTGTTCAAAAAACAGTAAACGAAATAGATGTATCGGAGAATGTTCGTCAGGTTGCAAATACCAAGGCAAGTCAGTTTATGACCTACAAAGTAATGGGAAATACGAGCCATGGATATGCGGAGCAAATCGGAGATACCGGCTATATGGTAATCAGCAGCATGTCAACGGTGGAATATTATTCCAGACTGATTCTTATGGTAGCTGGAATGTTGGGGATTTTTGCAATCGGTATGGCAGCTATTGTATTTGCGATTCGTAAAGTGGCAGCAGGGCTTACGAAACCGATTCTCGAGCTGAATGATGTTGCACAGGAACTGGCAAAAGGAAATCTGGATGTAGAGCTTACAGTGGCGGCAGAAAATGAAATCGGAGAGTTGGCAGATGCTATCGGTAAGACGGTTGTCCGCTTAAAGAAATATATTGTTTATATTGATGAAATTGCGGCAGTGCTGGGTCAGCTTGCAGACGGCAAGTTGAAGATAGAGCTGAAGAATGACTATGCCGGAGAATTCCAAAAAGTAAAGGTGGCGTTGCTTGAAATAGCAGGTTCCCTGAATGAAATTATGCTTGGTATCACGGAAACCTCAGAGCAGGTAACAATCGGAGCGGATGATTTGGCAAATGCGGCACAGGGTCTGGCAGAAGGCGCGGCAGCACAGGCTACGGAGGTGCAGCAGCTTGTAAGTAGAATCGAGGATGTGGTAGAACAGCTGCGTGAAAATCGGAATGAAGCGGAGGCATCTGCGCAGGAGACAGAAGTGGTAGCGGCTAAGATGCAGGAAAGCCGAGAGCAGATGGAACAGATGATGCAGGCGATGAACAATATCCATGAAACCTCCACGCAGGTAGTGGGAATTATTCAGACGATTGAGCAGATTGCAGCACAGACAAATCTGTTGGCATTAAATGCATCCATAGAAGCAGCCCGTGCCGGTGAAGCGGGAAGAGGATTTGCGGTTGTAGCGGATGAAATCGGTAAGCTGGCGGATGAAAGTTCCAAGGCGGCAAATAAAACAAGAGATATGATAAGCATTTCTATGGATGAGGTGTCCAAGGGAAATGATTATGCAGAAAGTGTAGCTAATTCACTTAGCTCTGCGGTAGAGGCTGTGGACAGAGTTAATACCATGATTCGGAAAACTGCGCAAAATGCAGTAGAGCAGACTGCGGAAATGGAACAGATGCAGAAAGGAATTGAAAATATTTCCGAGCATGTACAGGATAATTCTGCCGGAGCGGAAGAAAGCTCAGCGACTTCACAGGAGCTGGCAGCACAGGCAACAGTATTAAAAGAAATGGTACAGAGATTTGAGTTAGATACGAATTAAGCGGAAATTGACGGTATAAAACAAAGAGAAGGAATGCTCGCTGTGAGTGTTCCTTCTCTTGTTGTATGGCTGATAGTATATGTTTAAGGGCGAAGACCAAGACCGCCTTCTAAAGTGATGGTTTCGCCTGTCATAAATTTGAAATCGGGCGAGGCAAGCTGTACGCATACGCGACCGATTTCCTCTTCGGAATCACCATAATGTCCCATTGGAGGCATTTTAACATTTTTTTCGAATGCATCCGGATAAGCAAGCTGAAACTGCTCTAATTGAGCGGTCCAGGCAAGCGGACAGATAACATTTACGTTGATACCATCTTTGCCCCATTCCGTAGCGGCTACACGGCTTAATCCGCGAATCCCTTCTTTGGCTGCAGCATAGGCGCATTGACCGAAATTGCCGAACAGACCAGCACCAGAAGCAAAGTTAATGACAGAGCCTTTTGTTTTTGCGAGATACGGATAGCAGGCCTTCATATAATAAAATGCGGCGTATAACCCGGAATACATAGCAAGATTAAATTGTTCGGTAGTATGGTCTGCCAGAGTGACACCAGAGGCAGAAGCTTGTGCATTGTTGATTAATACATGAATGTCACCAAAAGCGTTAATTGTCTGCTCTACAACTTTATTCACAACAGCCTCGTTGTCGCTGTGGGCATTTACGTCGGCCTGAACGGTTAAAACCTGAATCCCATATTGTGATTCTAAAGCTTCTTTGGCATCTGAGAGCTTTTGAACATTGCGTCCGGTAATAACCAGATTGGCGCCTTCTTTGGCATAAGCAGTTGCGATTCCATAACCGATGGAGCCGCATTTTCCGTTTGTCAAAAGTGCTTTTCCGGCACCGGTAATAATGGCAGTTTTTCCTGATAAAAATCCCATGGTACACCTCCTAGATTATAAGTATGTTTTTTTGAATTATATCATACGATTTTGTGCCACTTCAATAAAATTCTGACAATAATTAAACGAATAGGAAAATATACATACAAATTTTGGCAAGAAAAATTTTATATTGACACAAATAGTATGCTGTAATACACTAAAACAGTAAATATATGAATTCTTCGGGGCAGGGTGCAATTCCCTACCGGCGGTATAGTCCGCGACCCACTATGGTGGCTGATTTGGTGCGATTCCAAAACCGACAGTTAAAGTCTGGATGAGAGAAGAAATGTATGCTTTTCAGCGTTAGTTTCGATGCCCTTTCCGGCATCGTTTTTTGTTTTAAAAACATACCTTTCCGGGGAATTTGTAAACTTATATTATGTTTTCACGAGTGAAAGGAGATATTGTTATGAAACAAAAATGGTCTGTACAGGAAATAATAATGACGGGAATGCTTGCTGCGATAGCGGGGGTATTGATGTCGTTTGAGTTTTCGGTTCCGATGATGCCACCATTCTATAAGGTGGATTTCAGTGATGTTCCATCGATTATTGCACTTTTTACAATGGGTCCTTCTGCTGCAGTTTGCGTAGAAATAATCAAAATTTTAATAAAACTGATTACCGTAGGTACTAATACGATGTATGTTGGCGAGCTGGCAAATCTTTTGGGTGTAATTCTTTTTGTTGCACCGATTTGGCTGATATATGTAAAGGGTGAAAAAACGATAAAGGCAGCGATTACGGCTCTTGCGGTGAGTCTGCCGATTAGAATTGTTTTTTCCTGTTTTTTAAATGCGTGTATTACACTCCCGCTGTATGCAAAAGCGATGGGACTGCCGCTTAATGATGTGGTGCGGTCGGTTGGTTCAGTAAATCCGTTTATTCAGGATTTGCCGACATTTTTGATACTGGCAACCGTTCCGTTTAATATGCTTAAAATTGCGCTGAATTATATTGCGGGTTATGCATTGTTTGAAAGGCTAAAGGTGCTTAGCTTTGTGAGAAGGGCGGCTTAGTATGCTTAGGAATTATCGTGATTTAACAAGACTTGAGATGGAGCAGGTGGATAAGGAGGAGACCATTGTTCTGATACCGGTAGGGGCATTGGAGCAGCACGGAAATCAGGCGCCACTCGGTACAGATGATATTATTGCGGAAGCGATGGTGGAGCATATTGAAAAAGTATTGGAGGAAGAGGGAGAAGAGGATTTTCCGATGCTTGTGTTTCCGGTGATTCCGATTGGTCTTAGTACGGAGCATCGTAATTTCTGCGGTACGGTTACACTGCGACCGGATACTTATTATCACTTGTTATATGATGTGTGTGTCAGTTTGGCACATCATGGATTTCGAAAAATTGCATTTTTGATTTGTCATGGAGGGAATGCACCGATTATTCAGGTGCTGAGCAGAGAGCTTAGAAGTGAACTTGGTATTTTGCCGTTTTTCCTTTCGTCAGGAGCATTTGGACATCCTGATGTAAAGGCAACTGTGTCGGAAGGAAATATATGGGATTTTCATGGCGGAGAAATGGAAACCTCGATGGTAATGGCAGTGGATGAAAGTTTGGTAAAATTGGAAACCTCTGAAGCGGGGATTCCAAAGGCTTTTGAGCATAATAAGACGCTTTTGCCTTACGGAAGTGCATCCATTGGCTGGATTTCGGAAGATTGGAAAACAGAAGAAGGAAAACCCATCGGAATTGGAGGCGACCCGCGCGGTGCCAGAGCAGAAAAAGGGGAGATTATTTTAAATACAAGTGCGCGGGTGCTGGTAGAAGGCTTGCGTGAAATTCGGGATTGGAAAGAATAACCTAAAATTCCAGGACAAGACCTACCTTCAATTGATGAACCATATCCCCCAATTCTTCGTGTAGAATATGATATCCACGTTGGCCTGAGCAATGTCCTGTACAGACATAAGAAATTCCGGTCTCTCTTATCCTGTCAGCCAGTTCCTGTATTTCTACATCGGGTTTTTTATAAATGTGAAATCCCCCAATCAGCGCGTGTATATCTTTTTTGGGAAAAGCTTTCCGGACTTCGTTGATAATATTTACAGCTCCTCCATGAGAGCAGCAGTTAAAGATAACCATTCCCTTACCCGTATCAAAAACAAGACTTTGTTCATGGGAAAAATTGTCCGGAAGCCAACCGGAGTCACTTTTTCGATACATTCGTTCTCTTTTCCCGATTTTTTCAAGACCGGATGTTGTATGGGCAACCAGATAAATTCCTTCGGATATCTGTTGGATTCCCTGTGCCGTCACAAAACGATTGTTGTATTTTTCCAAAATTCCTTTAGGGATTCCTATATATTTGCGCAAAAATCCAAGTTTAAAGTAGCAATTTTCTGCTGTGGAATCCTGAATATAAAATTGCGCATGATTATTTTTCTGAAAGAAAGCTTCTATGCCATTGGCATGATCAAAATGAGCATGAGACAACACTCCGTAATCTATCCGCTCCAAATCTAACTTGAGCATTTCGGCATTTTTTTCAAATAAAGAGGATGCACCTGTATCTAACAAAATATGTTTATCCCTATATTCAATATAAAAACATAATCCCCATTCTCCGGAAATTCCTTTGTTCTTAATATTGTCTACTACTACGGTTGCTTTCATCGTTTTTCTCCCTTTTTTGAAACAAATTTGAATAGGTTACTGTAATTTAATCAGCTTGATGCATACTAACAAGTGTAAAATATTTTAGACATAATTTAGGCATTTGTGCAATGCTTTTTGATGAAAACTGTTGAATCGGGATATTTGTTTGGTGAATGTGGATATTGAGAGAAAACGAAAGAGTTGCTTTGATGACTGTGCTGAGTCATAGAAAGGGTGAAAGCAATATTTTGAATTCAAAAAGTATATTTCACCCATTTTTCCACATACTAACTCCATATCCAAAGATTTGAACTTGTCAAATCCTTGTAAAAGAAAAGAATATGAAAATGGAGGAAATAGAATAAATATGAAAGCAACCGGCATTGTGCGTAGAATAGATGATTTGGGAAGGATTGTAATACCAAAGGAGATCCGAAGAACTTTGAGAATCCGCGAGAGTGACCCGCTTGAAATTTTTACGGATAGAGAAGGAGAGATTATTTTAAAAAAATATTCGCCAATTGGGGAAATGAATACATTTGCAAAACAGTATGCAGAAAGCTTGGCTCAGGTGTCCGGTCATGTGGCAATTATTGCGGACAGAGACCAGTTTATAGCAGCATCGGGTGGCTATAAAGGTGTGGTTGGAAAGGAAATCAGTAGAGAGCTGGAAGAAAAATTGGATAAAAGAGAATCTTTTTTGGCTTCCAGAGGTGATCGCGGCTTTGTGCAGATTTTCGAAGATAATGAGGGAGAATACGCTCACGAAGCAGTGGGAGTTATTATTTGCGAGGGTGATGTTATCGGTGCAGTAGTACTCCTGAATGACGATACAAAAAGCAAAATGGGTGAGGTTGAGAAGAAGTTGATTCTTTCAGCGGCTGCATTCCTGGGAAGACAGATGCAGGGGTAAATAATAATTTAAAAGGTTTTATAAAAAAGAAAAGTGCTTCTGTTTTCCTTCCAATACGGACTACAGATGCGGAATTTGTAACAATTCTGATTTATGTTCTGAAACCGTACGCAACCGCTGCGAATTCGCCATCCGGGCTCAGTCGCAGCTTTCCCGGACATCCTTGTCCGGGAATTGCTGGTTACAGACAGAATTTAACAAATTCATCGCACCCTCCGTCAATGTATTTTCAGAAAAAAGAACCACATTTCTTTTGCCTAAAATCCTTTTAAAAACCCCTAGCTGCGCCAGAGTGTTTTCATACCTTTGGCGAAGCTGGGGGAGTTTTTGTTTGTAACGTAAATAGGCAGAAACAATCACATTTTCTGACAGACCGTAAAGAAACGCCGGTACTTAGGCTGTGTATTTTACAGCCTTATGTACCGCTGCGTTTCGTCCGAGTGCAAACGTGTCTGGAAGAAAATTGTGATGTTTCTGCCCTTATTA
>JAZNIP010000340.1:0-7623 GCA_045577575.1 Lachnospiraceae bacterium
ATCACAGTCTTATATTTCCAGACTGGAGAAAAAGATTATCGGAAGACTGAAAAAGGAAATGGCTAAGGAAGCATAAAATTGTCTGAATTTAGAAGGACTGTGCGATAGATTGTTTCCATTAATTTCAAATCGGACGCATAGCAAAGCGTCATAGTGAGAATCATTTTACTAGAGAATATTCTAGGAGGAATCTTACTATGGCACTTAATAAAGTAGAAATATGCGGAGTGAACACGGCAAAGCTGCCTTCGTTATCTAATGAGCAAAAAACAAAGCTTTTTGCCCGAATCAAGGAAGGTGATATGGAGGCAAGGAATGAATATACGGAAGGGAATCTGCGCCTTGTATTGAGTGTCATTAAAAGGTTTGCCAACAGCAATGAAAATCCGGATGATTTATTTCAGATCGGGTGTATCGGTTTGATGAAAGCAATTGATAATTTTAATACCGAGCTGGATGTAAAATTTTCAACCTATGCCGTTCCGATGATTATTGGAGAAATCAGGCGTTTTTTGCGGGATAATAACAGCATTCGTGTGAGCCGTTCGCTAAAGGATACTGCCTATAAAGCGATTTATGCGAAGGAGGCCCTGACAAAGCAGAATTTGCGGGAGCCTACCATTATGGAAATTGCGGAAGAGATTGGGGTATCCAAAGAGGATATTGTTTATGCGATGGATGCAATCCAGAGTCCCATGAGTCTGTATGAGCCGGTCTATACAGACGGCGGTGATACACTTTATGTAATGGATCAGGTCAGTGACAAAAAGAATAAGGAAGAACTGTGGATTGAGCATTTGTCGCTTCGGGAAGCTATGAAGCGTTTGAATGAGCGGGAGAGTGAAATAATTTCACTTCGATTTTTCGAAGGGAAAACGCAGATGGAGGTGGCGGATGTCATTGGAATCTCCCAGGCACAGGTATCCCGTTTGGAGAAAAATGCATTAAAAATTATGCGAAATTATTTAGCGGAATAAAGAAAAAGGATTTATGGCAGGCAAGGCTGAATTGTATTGAGTGGACGAAAAAAAAGTGGTATACTCATACAAGGGGCAGAGTTTTAAAGGCTCTGTCCTTATTTTATTATGTGGGACAGTTCCAGGAACTTTCTTAGGAGTATTCATGAGTGAAAAAAAACGAGTTACTTATCTGGATATGGCAAAGGGCGTAGGCATCGTTTTGATGGTAACGGGACATTTAATCGGTTCGGTACAGAGCATTGATTATAAAGATTATCTGGGAACGGTTTATCATTGGCTTGCATCCTTTCATATGCCATTATTTTTTATTATTTCAGGCATCCTGCTTTGGATAACGCGGGAGGAGGAAAGGGATATGGGACAGATTGTTCTCCGTAAGGCGAAAACGTTGCTGCTTCCTTATGTGACCTTCAGCATTATCTATTTTGTTATGAATGTCTGGACCTGTATTTTTCATCCTGAGTTGCTTGAGTTTTCCGAGCTGTGGAAATTTGCGATTTACAGTGTGACATTCCGTGGGGTGTCTGTGCTTTGGTTTTTGCCGGCATTGTTTATCGGTGAGGTATTGTTTTTATGGTGCAGAAAGCGGTTGGATGATAAGCGGCTGGCGGCACTTTTTTGCATAACAGGTCTGGCGGTTTTGCTTATTTCTCCGGCCTTCGGTTGGGAGGACTGGGAGAGTGGGAGAGCGTTTATGACAGCCGGTGCATTGCTTCAGACCGCATGCCGGGGTGTTCTCGTTTGTACGTTTTTGCTGATTGGATATTTTGCTGCCGGACTTTTACAGAGAAGTGAAAAAAAGACATTTGCCGGATTTTTATTTGGTATGGTACTGGTCTTGGCAGGAGGAGTACTTTGCTTTCAGAACGGTCCGGTTGACCTGAATTATATGGTATTTGAAAACATTGTACTGTATATGATTTGTGCCTGCGCAAGTTCATTTGGCGTGATTTTGCTTTGTAAAAATTTTTATCAGTCAAGACTGCTTATATTTTATGGTGTAAATTCCCTTGTTATTATGGCTACTCATATGGAATTTCGGGTGATGCTGCATTCGATTCAAATTTCTTACTGGTTAAATCAGTATGTGACCAGAGCAAAGGAATATGTACTTTTTTTTACAATGGCTGTTTCGATTACGGTATTTGAGGTAATGATTGTATACATTTATAACCATTATTTGTATTTTTTGTTGGGAAAAAAACGATTGTGCGATAATTCGAGAAAAAGGGGACAAAAGGAGGAAGCTGTTGAATGAGAGCAGATGTAATCGGGAAAATTCAAAAAGGAGTTGCACTTTTGGTTGCCGGGATACTGCTTTTTATGCCCATGAGTACAGAAGCAAAAAGTGGCTCTGATTCTACACGAGTGCCTGCAGATGCGGCATCAGGCGGAGTGATTTATTCGAATATATACGGAGAGGTGCTTGCAACAAGACAGGCTGACGGAACATATAATTATTCCTTTTTTAACGATGACTGGCCGGCTGTGCAGGAGTTGCTTAATGCACTTCGTGCAGGAAAACGGATTGATTTGGATAAGCTCCTTACGGAATCCTCTACGGATATCAAAAAGATTACGACGGAGGATAATGTAGTAATTCCGAATGATATTGTTAATTCGGGTGCGGCAGCAACACCGAACAGAGGAAGCTATGGAGTAGGAAGTGTATATGGACCGGATTTGGATGAAGCAGAAATTGAAGCAGTACAGACGATGGTTTCCAGCTTCCTGATAAAGAATAATGTAGCATCCATGAGTGATATTCAAAAGGTGCGGGCGGCACATGATTATCTGGTACAATACTGTATGCCGGTTCCGCGCAACAATTGGCCAAATGCAAATAATGCGTGGGGAGCATTGATTTATCATGAGGCAGATGCAAAGGGGTATGCCCGTGCCATGAAGGCACTATGCGATGGAATGGGCATCGGCAGCTATATTATCTCTGCAAACGGCAGCTCATCCATAAAGGACTATATGTGGAATGTAGTGATGATTAACGGAGAGTGGTACATTGTAGATGTATACTGTGATGACAGTACATCCAGTTATGCGACTTATCTGCTCTCTGACAATGCGTACTGGACACTTGGTATGCGTTGGGACAAGGGTGACGGTGTACCGGTAAGTAAGAGAAGCTACGGTAAAAAATGATACAAATGGGAAGGATAAGGACATGGCAAAGCTATATTTCCGTCATGGTGCAATGGGAAGCTCAAAAACAGCCAATGCACTGATGGTAGAATACAATTATTATGAGCGGGGAAAACGTGCACTTTTGTTGAAGCCCAGATTGGATACGAGAGACGGCGAGGGGATTATCAAAAGCCGTATGGGTCTTCATAAGAAATGCGGTTTTGTTGAGGATTTTGTAACGTATTCGAAAGAAAAAATTATGGAGTATGACTGCATTATTGTGGATGAGGCACAATTTTGCAAAAAGAGTGAAATTGCGTTTTTTGTAAATGTAGTAGATGAATGCAATATTCCGGTTATCTGCTACGGTTTGCGAACAGATTTTCAGAGAGAACCGTTTGAAGGCTCTATCTGGCTGTTGGCATGGGCGGATGTAATAGAAGAAATTAAAACCGTCTGCTGGTGTGGACAGGGTGCGACCTGCAATACGCGTTTTACGGAGGATGGAACGGTAATCCGAGAGGGTGAGCAGGTCTGTCTGGGCGGCGATGACAAGTACATTGCACTTTGCAGAAAGCATTATAAAGAGGGCAATCTGGGACCGGACTGGAACAAACGTCTGCCTGTCGATTAAAGATTATTTGCAGCCTAAATCCACGAGAATGATGTCGGGACCGATTTGCTTGATGTCGCGATAGCAGACTACGATGTCTGAGTGGACTTCAAACAGACGACACAGGCGGAAGCCTTCTGATATGATGATTTTGCATATTTGTCCGCTGCATTCATCAAATTCGATATCCACTACATTACCGATTTTTTGACAGTTGCGGATGTTAATGACTTCTTTTTTTTGAAAATCTGAGAATAACATAATATCACAATTCCTCTTTTTTATACGATATGATAAAAAAGAGGAATTGTGCGTATAATTGGGATTTTTTGTGTATTAGTTTCCATAAATTAGTTGACATAAGGTGATTCTGTTTATTATAATAAAGTAGAGTTGGAGTAGAATCTCAGATGGAGGAAAAAAGATGAAGTGTCCGTTTTGTGGTCATGAAAATACGCGGGTAATTGATTCAAGACCGGCAGAGGATAATAATTCTATCCGCAGACGCCGTGTGTGTGACGAGTGTGATAAGCGATTTACAACCTATGAAAAGGTTGAGACGATTCCTGTTATTATAATTAAAAAGGATAATAATCGAGAGACCTATGACCGTTCTAAGATTGAAGCAGGTGTACTTCGTGCATGCTATAAGAGGCCCATCAGTGCGAGTCAGATTACGCAGCTGATTGATGAGGTGGAAACGGAAGTTTTCAGCATGGAGGATAAGGAAGTACCAAGTCAGGTAATCGGTGAGCTTGTAATGAACAAGCTGAAAAATCTGGAGGCGGTTGCGTATGTCCGGTTCGCTTCCGTGTATCGTGAGTTCAAGGATATCAATACCTTTATGGATGAATTAAAAAAGGTTCTGGAATAAAGCTAAGCGGTGTGACAGAAATGTCATGCCGTTTTTTCTTGCACATAAGGTAGATGTTTTTTATAATAGTAAAAGAAATTAGAAAGGACAGACAGAATTTATGCTGCAAAGATTTTATCCGGACGAATATGTGGATTCAGCGTACGGCATTGATTATCAGAGCTTATACAAAGAAGGATATCGTGCTGTTGTTTATGATATTGACAATACATTGGTGGAGCATGGAGCACCGGCAGATGAGCGTAGCAAGCGGTTGATTGCGGAGCTGATGCAGATGGGGTACTTGGTTATGATGCTCTCTAATAACAAGGAGCCAAGAGTAAAAATGTTTTGTGATGCGGTTGGGACGGATTATATTTATAAGGCGGGAAAGCCGGCACAGAAAAATTATAAAAAAGCGATGCTGCATATGAAAACAACTCCGCAGCAGACCTTGTTTGTAGGTGACCAGCTTTTCACGGATGTGTGGGGAGCAAAAAAGGCGGGGATGAGAACCTATCTGGTAAAGCCCATTCATCCGAAAGAGGAAATACAGATTGTTATTAAACGCTTTTTTGAAAAAATTGTACTTTATTTTTATAAAAAAGAAAGAGGCTGCAAATGAAAAAAATTGACGGAAAAACCCGTACCTGTGGATTAATCGGAAATCCGGTGGAGCATACCCTGTCGCCGCTGATTCACAATACGCTTGCAAAGGATATGGAACATAACCTTGTTTATGTACCCTTTCAGGTGGAGGCGGATGCGGTAGGGGAAGCGGTAAAGGGAGCCTACGCGCTCAATTTGCTTGGTATGAATGTGACGGTGCCCCATAAGAGTGCAGTGATTCCATATTTAAAGGATATAGATGAGCTTGCGGGAAAAATCGGTGCGGTCAATACGCTGGTACGGTGTGAAGGCGGTTTTAAGGGTTATAATACCGATATGACAGGGCTGAAGCGTGCTATGGAGTCGGACGGTATTGTATTAGAAGGAGAAAAAGTAATTTTGCTTGGAGCCGGGGGAGCCGCAAGAGCCGTTGCGTTTTTGTGCGTTCATGCCGGTGCGGAAGTGGTGTATCTTTTAAATCGTACAAGAGAAAAGGCGCAGGCAGTAGCGAAAGAGGTAAATGAGGCATTCGGAAGCAGAAGGGTGGTACCGATGCTGCTTGAAGAATATGACCAGATTCCTGAAGGAAAATATGTGGCGATTCAGGGAACGAGCGTAGGACTTTTCCCGGATACGGAAAAAGCGGTGATTTATGAGGATGCTTTTTATGAGAAAATACATACCGGTTATGATTTGATTTACAGACCGTTTGAGACAAAGTTTATGCGGCTTGTAAAGGAGCATGGCGGTAAAGCATACAACGGCTTGAAGATGTTGGCATATCAGGGGATTCAGGCTTATGAGCTTTGGAACGGAGTGAGTGTCAGTGAAGCAGAGGCAGACATCCTATTACAAAAGATGAAGAAAGAAATGGGAATCAATGAATAACATTATTTTAATCGGATTTATGGGTTGTGGTAAGACAACCGTAGGTATCCGCTTGTCTTATCATATGAGAATGGCATTTTTAGATACGGACAAGCTGATAGAAAAAGCACAGGAGAGAGAGATTTCCGACATTTTTGCAAAAGAGGGCGAAGACTATTTTCGGGAGCTGGAAACAAAGACAATTGCCGGAATGATTGGAAAAGAAAGCGGCAAAATTATTTCCACGGGAGGAGGACTCCCGATAAAGGAGGAAAACAGACCGCTTTTAAAAAAACTGGGGACGGTAATCTATTTGAAATTAAAGCCGGAAACGGTTTATGAACGGGTGAAGGATGATACGAAGCGTCCGCTACTGCAGTGTGATGACCCGCTCAAGAAAATCACGACATTGATGGCAGAGAGAGAAGCAGCGTATTTGGATGCGGCAGATGTGGTTATTGAGGTGGACAATAAGGATTTTGATGCGATTATAAAAGAGATAGAGGAGACAGTAGGATGAATATTTTAGTAATTAACGGACCGAATTTGAATTTTCTCGGTATTCGGGAGAAGGCCGTGTATGGAACTCAGGATTATGATGCACTGCTTGGTATGATTGCAGAAAAGGGGCAGGAAAAGGGCTGTCGTATTGAGGTGTTCCAGAGCAACCACGAGGGAGCGATTATTGACAGGATTCAGGATGCATACAGCGATGGTACAGACGGGATTGTGATTAATCCAGGAGCATATACCCATTACAGCTATGCTATCCGGGATGCACTTTCCAGTATTACACTTCCGAAGATCGAAATACATATTTCCGATATTACGAAGCGGGAGGAGTTTCGCAGGGTTTCCGTAACAAAGGATGCCTGTGACAAACAGATTTACGGACACGGACTTAACGGCTATCTGATGGCAATTGATGATATTTGCGAAATAATTGAGAAAAAATAGTTGAAAAAGAGAGGAATATAGTTTAAACTATATTCGAATTATAACGTGAAAATTTAGGAGGAACAAAATATGATTTCTGCAGGTGATTTCAGAAATGGTATTACTATTGAATTAGATAATAACATTTTTCAGATTATTGAATTTCAGCATGTAAAACCTGGAAAGGGTGCTGCTTTCGTTAGAACAAAACTCAAAAACATCAAGAGTGGCGGTGTAGTAGAAAAAACATTCAGACCTACAGAGAAATGCCCACAGGCGCGTATCGACAGAAAAGACATGCAGTATTTATACTCAGACGGTGATTTATTCAACTTCATGGATGTTGAAACATATGACCAGATTGCATTAAATGCAGATTCTATCGGCGATGCATTAAAATTTGTAAAAGAGAACGAAATGGTTAAGGTTTGCTCCCATAACGGCAGCGTATTTGCAATTGAGCCACCGTTATTTGTTGAGCTTGACATTACAGAGACAGAACCGGGCTTCAAGGGAGATACCGCAACAGGCGCTACAAAGCCTGCAACGGTAGAAACAGGTGCAACTGTTCTGGTTCCTCTTTTCGTAGAAATCGGTGATAAAATCAAGATTGATACAAGAACAGG
>JAZNIP010000341.1:0-5033 GCA_045577575.1 Lachnospiraceae bacterium
CCTTTAATCTTAATTTTGACCGTAAACATCATTTTCCTGCCATAATTTTTCAAGCTTATGAAGTTTATGAGAAACTTCATCTTTTCTGTTTAGTCCAAGAGCAACAATAAGCGCATTTATAAGACTGAGGGTGCTATACGAGGAAGCCGTCTGAGGTATGTGGAAAAGCGATGGCATTTCCGAAAACAAAGGGCATTATTAAAGTATTGATTACTTCAGCAGCAGGACTGGCAGGCGGCATGATGTTTTATGGTTTGTCAGGTTCCAGCATGGTATTTATGGTGTTAGGTCTGGTAATAGGCACGCTGCTTTGCCACGGAGTAGTAGAAGTAATTTATGATTTTGACATCCGGAGCGTAAAAAACGGTTGGAAGTCTTTGCTCATATCAGGAGCAATTGTGACGGTATTTTTCAGTATTTTTCAGTTTGATGTCATTGGTTATGACAGTTATGTTCCGGAGGCTTCGCAGGTAGAAAGTCTTGCTTTTTCTTTTGCGGATAACTATGATACCTTCTATAATGAAGCACTGGAAGCTATGGGAAGTGAAGAATACATATTTGATAATATGGAAATGACGGATATTGCACCGGTATTGGAATTAGCAGAGCTGCGAATGGGAATGGAAGAACCGGATGAAACGGAGGGAAGCGATGCTCAGTATCGTAGCTGTATTGTAAAATATGAGCTGAAAAACGGAAAAGAGGTTTATCGCAGATTCCCAACGAATTATATTGAGGATATTGCTTTGCTGGATGCTATCGTAACCAATAAGGCGTATCAGGAAGCAACCTACCTGATTTATAATGAGCCTTTCATCGCTCTTGGAAATAAACTGGATTTGGGCTATGACAGTGGTGCTAATCAGGATAAAGTAACCGCATTTTCATTGGAGGAGTTAAAAGCGGCTTACTGCAAGGATTTAGAAGGCTTTACCTTTACGGACATGATTGAGCAGCGTGCACAGGGCAGATTCAGTCTGGAATGCATTACCGATAATAATTATGTAAGCGGTTTCTTACCGGTTTATCCGTCCTTTGAACATGTGAATGCGCTGTTAAAGGAAGCCGGGCTTTATCGTGAACATTATGTCGATGTTGATGCGGTAGAGAAGGTTGTGATTCAAAACGATAATTATGAGCTGTATGAGATTTATGCAGAGGAAGAATATGCAATGCATCGGGACTTTATGGTAGAGGAGACCTTTGAAAAACGTGATGAGCTGGAACAGATTATTCCTGCACTTTATCCGGATACCTATACGGATTACTGGATACCGGACGGAGAGCTGAATACAGGCTACTATGTAACGATTATTTATAAACCGGATGCAGCGGTACACTCCGATATGTATGTAAGCTATTATATGTTAGAAGATAAAATTCCTGATTTTGTAAGAGAACGTACCAAATATACCGAATAAAATTTTCCATAAAGTGCATACTTTTCGTAAAAGGATTTATGGAGGTATGAAATGAAGCGATATATGGAAATCACTGATGTACATGCAAGAGAAATATTGGATTCGAGGGGAAATCCTACGATAGAAGCCGAGGTGACACTGACTGACACGATTACTAAGAGACGTTACGGCGGTAGTGCGGCAGTGCCATCCGGCGCAAGTACAGGCAGATTTGAAGCAGTGGAGCTGCGTGACGGGGAACCCAGATACTTTGGGCTTGGTACGACAAAGGCAGTGATGCATGTGAATGAGGAAATCAAGGCAAAGCTGTTGGGGCGCAATGGCTTAAATCAGTTGGAAATTGACCGACTGATGATAACGGCTGACGGAACGGAAAATAAGGGGCATCTGGGAGCCAATGCCATTCTGGCAGTTTCGATGGCGGTTGCCAGAGCGGCAGCGGCTTCCCTTCGTATTCCGCTTTATCAATATTTAGGTGGTGTCTATACGAGACGCATGCCGGTGCCGATGATGAATATTTTGAATGGCGGTAAGCATGCTGCCAATACAGTGGATTTTCAGGAATTTATGATAATGCCGGTAAAGGCAGACAGCTTTTGTGACGGACTTCGCATCTGTGCGGAGGTGTATCATAATCTGAAAAAGATTTTGAACAAAAACAGCCTTTCTACAGGAGTAGGAGATGAGGGAGGCTTTGCACCGGATTTGCCGGATGCGGAAGCGGTACTTTCCTTGATTGTGGAGGCGATTGTGGCAGCAGGCTATGAGCCGGGGAATGAAATTAAAATTGCGCTTGATGTAGCAAGCAGCGAGCTTTATAACGAAAAAACGGGGATGTATCATTTCCCGGGAGAAAGTAAGCTAAGCGGAAATGAAGTCGTGCGTGATACACAGGAAATGATTTCCTATTACGAAGCATTGATTGATAAATTTCCGATTGTGTCCATTGAGGACGGACTGGCAGAGGATGACTGGGACGGCTGGAAGGAACTGACAAAGCGTATCGGAAGTAAGGTACAGCTTGTGGGGGATGACTTGTTTGTAACCAATCCAAAGCGTCTGAGTGCAGGTATCAAGCTGGGCGTGGCCAATGCGATTTTAGTAAAGGTAAACCAGATTGGAAGTGTGTCAGAGGCGATGGAAGCAATTGAAATGGCGCATAAGAACGGCTATAAATGTGTGATTTCCCATCGGTCGGGCGAGACGGAGGACACCTTTATCGCGGACCTTGCAGTTGCAGTGAATGCAGGGCAGATTAAGACCGGCGCACCGTGCCGAAGTGACAGGGTAGCAAAATACAATCAGCTGATTCGCATTGAAGAGGAAATCGGAGGCGATGCGTATTTTGCCAATCCGTTTTGTGAAATGAAACAGTAGCAATTAAATTGATGGAAAAGGCTTGAAATTTATCAGCTCCTATGTTAAAATAATACTTGTTTGACATTAGGAGGTGTAAGAATGAGAACCATTCTTTTGATTTTATTTATTATTGTATCAATTGCATTAGCAGCTATTGTACTCATGCAGGAAGGAAAGTCCGCAGGATTGGGAGCAGTCAGCGGAGCAGCGGAAACGTATTGGGGCAAGAACAAAGGACGTTCTATGGAAGGCACACTGGTTAAGGTGACAAAGATTTTGGCAGTTGTGTTCTTTGTACTTGCAGCAGTTTTGAATACACGTTTCATTTAAGCAGAAGATAAAAACACTCTTGCAAAAGAGTGTTTTTTGTTTTCATAGGAAGTTTACCGTCAGTATCGGAGCGAAATAAAGGAGCTATATGAGCAAAAAAAATAAAGAAGACAGAAAAAAATTAATATGTGAGCTTATGGAAGATAAGTTTTATGTTCCAATGAAGGAAAAAGAACTGGCGGTTTTTTTGCAGGTGGCAAAGGAGGACAGAGAGGCATTTAAGCAGATTTTGGACGAGCTTTTGTCAGAAGGAAAACTGGAAATTACCAAACGGGGACGATATAAAAAGCCGGAGGCAAGATTGGTAACAGGGACATTTATCGGGAATCAGAAGGGCTTTGGTTTTTTAGAAATCGAAGGTATGGAAGAGGATTTATTTGTGCCGGAGGCTAAGGTGAATGGTGCTTTTCCGGAAGATATTGTGCAGGCCGTGCTTTTGCCCGGTCAAAGGGGAAAGCGTCAGGAGGCAGAGATTACTAAGATTTTAGAGCGCAGTGTGAAGCAGCTGGTAGGTACTTTCCAGAAAAGCAAAAGCTTTGGCTTTGTTATACCGGATGATGCGAAAATACCGGCCGATATTTTTGTGCCGCTTGAACGTTCTAAGGGAGCGGTAGATGGGCATAAGGTAGTAGTCGAGATTACAGAATATGGTTCAGCAAGGAAAAGCCCTGAGGGTATCATAAAAGAGATTCTGGGACATATCAACGACCCGGGGGTGGATATCATGTGCATCATCAAAGGACATGATTTGCCTACGGAGTTTCCGGAGAGAGCACTTAGGCAGGCGGAGCGTGTCAGCAGTCCGGTATCTGAGGCTGATATGCAGGGAAGACTGGATTTGCGAGATATGGTGATGGTGACCATTGACGGTGAGGATGCAAAGGATTTGGATGATGCAGTCAGTCTGTCGATGGACGGAGAATTTTATGAGCTTGGGGTACACATTGCGGATGTTACGAATTATGTACAGGAAAATTCCGCGTTGGACAGGGAGGCTCTAAAGCGGGGAACCAGTGTATATTTAGTAGACAGAGTGATTCCCATGCTGCCGCATGTGCTTTCTAATGGCATATGTTCCCTGAATGCAGGCGAGGACAGACTGGCACTTTCCTGCCTGATGAAGATTGACAAAAAGGGAAATGTAGTTGATTATAAAATTGCAGAGACAGTAATCCATGTCAACAGAAGGATGTCTTATACCAATGTAAAGAAGATTCTGGAGGATAAAGAGAAAGAGGTTATTGCCGAGTATGAGGAGCTTGTGCCTATGTTTGAGCAGATGGCAGAGCTTGCCGCGATTTTGCGGAAAAAGCGTAAGGCAAGAGGAAGTGTGGATTTTGACTTCCCGGAAACAAAGATGATTCTTACGCCTGAGGGTGAACCGATAGAAATTAAACCTTACGAAAGAAATACCGCAACCAAACTGATAGAAGATTTTATGTTGATTGCCAATGAAACAATTGCGGAGGATTATTTCTGGCAAGAGCTACCTTTCGTGTATCGTTCCCATGAAAATCCAGATCCGGAAAAGATTATGAAGCTGGGTATTTTTATTAATAACTTTGGATACTCCATTAAGATAGGACAGGATGAAATTCATCCAAAAGAATTGCAGAAGCTCATTGAGAAGATAGATGGGACTCCAGAAGAACCATTGATTAGTCGTTTAACACTTCGTTCTATGAAACAAGCAAAGTATACCGTAACAGGGGATGGACATTTTGGTTTGGCAGCCAAGTACTACTGTCACTTTACGTCGCCGATACGTCGATATCCAGATTTACAGATTCATCGTATTATTAAGGAAAATCTTCGGACTGGACTTAGCGAAAAGCGGGTGAAGCATTATGATAGAATTCTTCCTGATGTTGCGATTCGCTCTAGTATGATGGAACGGAGAGCAGAAGAAGCAGAACGTGAAGT
>JAZNIP010000342.1:0-7810 GCA_045577575.1 Lachnospiraceae bacterium
CATATTTTCATCAAAGCCCTGATTGTGAGCATCTACGATAGCATGAAGACTCATGGCATAGTTCAAACCGGCTTTAATATGACCCGTACCATTTGGAGCTGCTCTGTCAAAGTCTGTGATTCTGATAGTAAGCGGCTTTACTCCGCCTTTAAAATATGGTCCTACCGGTGTAGTAAATACGCGGAACTGATATTCTGTTGCCGGTTTTACACCGATAACCGGTCCGCTTGCAAACATAAACGGACGAATGTATAAGGTAGCACCGCTGCCGTACGGCGGTACATATGCTGCATTTGCCTTTACTGTTTCACAAACAGCTTCCACAAACTTGTCCGGATCGTATACCGGCATTTCCAATCTCTTACAGGTATCTGCCATACGCTGTGCATTCATATCGGGACGGAAGGTAACGATACGTCCGTCCTCTGTTGTATAGGCTTTCATGCCTTCAAAACAGGACTGAGAATACTGCAGTACACCGGCACATTCACTGATGACGACATTCGCATCTGTAGTAAGTTCACCTTCTTCCCAAGCTCCGTTTCGGTAATTTGCTACATAGCGTTTGTCAGTCTGGACATAACCAAATCCAAGACTGGACCAGTCAATATTCTTCTTTTCCATTTCCTGTTATCCTCTCTTTCTTTGTAATGAGCCGATAGCCTCATTACGGTATTTGCAATAAATCTATTATCGTACTTTAATACGAAAAAGTCAATATACTGCACTTTTAATCCTTAAACCAAATTACGAATGCTCTCACAAATTCTTCCTGCCACGCGCGGATTATTCATCGTATACAGATGAATGCCGTCCACGCCACTCGTCAGCAGGTCTACTATCTGATTTACCGCATATGCCATGCCCGCATCAAACAGCGCCTCCTTGTTATCCTCATAACGCTCCATAATGCGACGGTATTTCTCCGGCAGACTTGCTCCGCACATACTCACCATACGCTCAATCTGCGCTTTATTCGTCACAGGCATAATACCCGCTTCTATCGGCACATTGATACCTGCGATTTCCGCATCCTCCAAAAAGCGGTAATAGGCATTATTATCAAAGAAAAGCTGAGAAATTAAATGAGTAGCACCACTGTCTACTTTTTCCTTTAAACGATGCAAATCTGCCGCTCTGCTTCCTGCCTCCTGATGCGTCTCCGGATAGCATGCTGCGCAAATATGAAATTCATCTCCCTGCTCTTTAATGAAGCGAATCAAATCGTTCGCATACAAAAATTCCTTTTTCGGCTCAATGTCCGGATTGCGGTCTCCGCGAAGTGCCAACAGATTATATATCCCTGCATCCTTAAGCTCATTCAGCATCCCCAATATTTCCGCCTTTGTATAATTCAGACAGGTCAGATGCACTACCGGCTCAATACGGTAAACCTCTTTGATTTTCTTTGCCAGCTCAATTGTTTTGTTGTTTACCGCACTTCCGCCTGCTCCAAAGGTAATACTGATAAAATCAGGATGCAGACTGCTGAGAATTTCCAGTGTCTCATCAATGTTCTGCAAAGCCGCACCATGCTTTGGCGGAAATATCTCAAAGGAAATCACCTGTTTCTTTTTTTCTTCAAATAAGTAATCTAATTTCATACTCTCACCCTTTTTTAAAGCTGTGATACTACAAAAATATCATAAATTGCCTTGATGGCAGTATCAAAATCGCTGTCGCTGACACCAATGATAATATTTAACTCACTGGAGCCCTGATCAATCATTTTAACATTGACATTGGCATGCGCCAATGCAGAGAAAATTCTGCCTGCTGTACCTCTCGTAGACTTCATACCGCGTCCTACTACGGCAATCAGTGCCAAATCCGATTCGATATCAATGGAATCCGGGTCAGCCAGACGATGCAGACCTGCTACAACCTTCTGTTCCTTATCGATAAATTCATCCTGATGCACAAACACGGTCATTGTATCAATACCGGATGGTACATGCTCAAAGGAGATGCCGTTTTCTTCAAATACCTGAAGTACCTTTCTTCCGAAGCCCACCTCCGAATTCATCATATCTTTTTCAATGTTGATAGAGCAGAAGCCTCTTTTTCCTGCAATACCGGTAATAATGTATTTTGATTTCTGACAGGTACTTTCCACAATCCAGGTACCTCTGTCCTCCGGTGCATTGGTATTGCGGATATTAATCGGAATACCCTCCTTGCGAACCGGGAAAATCGCATCCTCGTGTAATACGGTTGCCCCCATGTACGCAAGCTCACGAAGCTCTCGGTAAGTAATTGTCTCAATTCCCTCCGGTCTGTCGATGATGCGGGGATCAGCAATCAAAAAGCCCGATACATCCGTCCAGTTTTCGTAAACATCGGCATGCACTGCCTTTGCCACGATGGAGCCTGTGATGTCGGATCCGCCTCTGGAAAAGGTTTTTACGCTGCCGTCTTCCTTTGCCCCGTAAAAGCCCGGAATAACTGCCGCATCGACATCCTTCAGACGTTCCTTCAGCTTTGCATCTGTTTTTTCTGCTTCAAAATTGCCCTCTTCATCAAATACGACAACCTCAGCAGCATCAATAAAGGTAAAGCCCAGATAGCCTGCCATGATAATACCGTTTAAATATTCACCACGGGATGCCGCATAATCCTTTCCTGCTTTTGCTTTAAACTGTCTTCCAATTTCTTCAAATTCTTTATCCAGAGATAACTGAATTTCCAATCCGGTAATAATTTCTTCGTAGCGGAGCTTAATCTGTTTTAACTGTGCATCAAACTTTTTCTCCTGTTCAGCCAAGCCATAGCATTCATACAACATATCCGTCACCTTTGTATCATGCATATGACGTTTACCCGGTGCGGACGGAACTACATATTTTCTTTCTGCATCTGAACGGATAATTTCTCCTACTTTTTTAAACTGTTTTGCGCTCGCAAGAGAGCTGCCGCCGAATTTTACTACCTTTTTCATTGTGTTATGTTCTCCTCACATCTCATATTGTTTTCGTTATTTCTGAAACAGCTTCAAAATAAGCTCGTGACCTTTTGCTACATGAACACCTGTCTGTGCTGCATCCTTTTCATTGTACAGACATCCGTTTCTCTCTTTTTCTTCAGCCGCTTTTGTGCTGTCATAAAGCAGATACGGCACATCGTCCGGTGTATGGGTTCTGACGCAAATCGGAGTCGGATGATCCGGCAATACTAAAATCCTGTAATCCTCACCCGAAGCATCCAAGCCCTCCAGCATTAATTTTATGACACGAGCGTCAATATTTTCAATCGCCTTCACTTTTTTCTCTACACTGCCCTGATGTCCCATCTCGTCCGGTGCTTCGATATGTACATAAACAAAATCATAGCCGTCCTTTGTCAGAGCCTTTACTGCCGCCTGTGCTTTTCCTTCATAATTGGTATGCAAACCACCGTTTGCACCCTCTACCTCGATATTGTCCATTCCTGCGCCGACTGCAATGCCCTTTAACAAATCGACCGCGGAAATCATCACGCCCTTTTTCTGATGCAGCTGTTCAAAATCAGCCAATAGCGGCTTGGTACCTGCTCCCCAGAACCAACAGCAGTTTGCCGGATTCAATCCTTTTTTTCGTCTTTCTTCGTTTAACGGATGATGCACCAAAATATCATAGCTCTTTTTCATCATCTCATAAAGCACCTTATCCTCCGGCAGATAAGGCTCTATTACCCGTCCCAGCACATCATGGGGCGGTGTCAGCTCTACTACCTGTCCTTTATCCCAAATCAGGCAATGACGATAACTCGTACCTACATAAAACTGATATATTTCATTTTGCAGCGCCTTCTTTACTGCCTCAAGCAGCACCGCACAATCCTCTGTACTGATTTCATCGGAGCTGTGGTCAATGATGGTTCGCTTTTCAAACGGAATGCCCTCTTCTTCGGAAATGGTCACAATATTGCAACGCAGCGCAATGTCCGTATCCTTCATCGGCACACCGATGCTGAGTGCTTCCAAAGGAGAACGACCGGAATAATAAACCTTTGGGTCATAACCGATAACGGAAAGATTCGCCGTATCAGAGCCCGGCTTCATTCCGTCCGGTATTGTATGTACCATGCCAATTTCCGATTTTGCACTGAGCATATCCAGATAGTCTGTCTTGGCATATTCAAGTGGTGTTTTATTTCCAAGAGCCTCAATTGGCAAATCTGCCATTCCATCGCCTAACACGATTGCATATTTCATATTAATCCTCCAGACGAATTCTTCCGAGAATTCCTGTTACTTTATTTCTAATTTCTTCAAAATCCTTCTCACACATTGACTCGGTTACAAAACCATATTCCCCTTCTGTATTTTCCAGACGGATGATTTCGATATTTCCGAATGCTGCTTTTGCAGCCTCTGCGGAAAGCTCCTCTTCCTTCACACGCACAAAGAATCTTCTGCTCAGTGCTGTATAATCGGTCAGTGTTACATCTTCCTCATCCCAGAAACACATAATTGTTTTGCCCTGATGACGAGCACAGTCAACGACATCCGACACAACTGCACTGGCGGTCGGCAGCTTTCCTGCACCGCGACCGTAATACATAGAGCTTCCAAGCATATTTCCATGCACAAATACGGCATTAAACACATCATTTACACTATGAAGCGGGTGTTCTCCCGGAATCATGAAAGGAGAAACCATTGCAAAGCAGCCCTGCTCCGTTACCTTACTCATGGCAAGCAGTTTAATGGAGCGTCCAAGTGCTTTTGCATACTTAAAATCCTCTGCCGTAATTTTGGTAATGCCTTCTGTATAAATATCCTCATAATTTACATTTTTGCCAAGCATCAGAGAAGACAAAATCGCAATCTTACGACATGCATCGTAGCCTTCCACATCTGCTTCCGGATTTTTCTCTGCATAGCCCTTTTCCTGAGCCTCTTTTAATACGCTCGCAAAATCCGCACCTTCTTTTTCCATTTTGGTAAGTATGTAATTGGTTGTACCATTTAAAATACCGGTAATCGCATCGATTTCTTCTGCTGTCAGAGAGTAGTTCAGCGGACGAATAATCGGAATTCCGCCTCCCACACTTGCCTCAAATAAATAATTACAGTGATTTTCCTTTGCCAGTCGAATCAGCTCCGGTCCGTGGTTTGCCACCAGCTCCTTATTTGAGGTACAGACACTCTTTCCTGCCAGCAACGCTTTCTTAGAAAAAGTATATGCCGGCTCGGTTCCTCCCATCGTCTCACAGATAACGGAAACCTCTTCGTCCTCCAATATGGTATTAAAATCATGTACTACTTTATCCTCATTCGGATCCCCCGGAAAATCACGCAAATCCAATATGTATTTAATACAAATTTCTTCGCCTGCTTTTTTCGCAATCATCTCTTTGTTTTCTTCCAATACGGTAGCAACTCCGCTTCCTACTGTTCCATAACCTAACACTGCTGCATAAATCATCTTTTTCTACTCCTTAGCAAGTATTTTTACATAATGAACGCCCTTTTGGTGTTCCATTTTTTCAATCATTTTAGAGACATCCTGTGTCGTGGGCAGTACCTGCACACTGATACTGAGCGATGCTACTGCATTAATCGGAATACTCTGATGAATCGTCAGGATATTGGCGTGAAATTCTGCCACAATTTTCAGTACATCCGACAATAGCCCCGGCTCATCATCCATCTGCAGGGTAAATGTAACCGTACGCCCCTGTGAACTGTCATGAAACGGAAAAATGTCCTCCTTGTATTTGTAAAAGGAGCTACGGCTGATGCCTACCGCATCGGTTGCCTCCTGTACGGTCATAACCCGTTCGGAATCAAGCAGCCGCTTCGCTTCTACTACCTTTAACAAAACCTCGGGAACTGCTTTCTGCTTCAGTACAAAATATTTGCTTTCGTCCTGCATATTTCTTCTCCTACACCAATCCCTCTGTCCGTTTTCCAAAGACACTTGTTTGCCAATGAAAGAATTTTAACACATTAAAGTGTGTAATACAAGAGGCGATTTTAACATATTGCATTAAAACAAATACACTTCTTTAGTAAAATATAACAAAAAAAGAGAACTGCCTTGTATTACAGTTCTCTGTCCGACTCTACAACACCTTATTCAGGAAATCAATGGTACGAGGCTGCTTAGGACTAAGCAATACCTCCTGCGGTGTACCCTCTTCAACGATAACACCCTCGTCCATAAAAATAACACGGCTTGCCACTTCTCTCGCAAAGCCCATTTCGTGGGTTACAACAACCATCGTCATGCCCTCTTTTGCAAGGTTTTTCATAACCTCCAAAACCTCTCCGACCATCTCCGGGTCAAGAGCACTGGTAGGCTCATCAAAAAGCATGATATCCGGATTCATGGCAAGTGCACGGGCAATTGCCACACGCTGCTTCTGTCCGCCGGACAGCTTGCTCGGGTAAACCTCTGCCTTTTCTGCCAATCCCACCATAGCAAGCAGCTCCATACCTCTTTTCCGTGCCTGCTCCTTTGTCATTTTCTTTAATTCCACCGGTGCCAGCATAATGTTTTCAATCACATTCAGATTTGCAAACAGATTAAAGTGCTGAAACACCATGCCGATGTTTTCTCTTACTTTGTTGATATTGATATTTTTCTTATCTGCCAGATTATGATCATTTACAATAACCGTACCTGCCGTAATGGTTTCCAATGCATTCAGACAGCGCAGAAAGGTACTTTTTCCGGAGCCGGACGGTCCGATAAGGCAGACTACTTCTCCTTCCGCAATGTCTACGTCCATTCCACGCAGTACTTCCAGATGTCCAAAGCTTTTCCTAAGCCCTTTTACACTGATTTTTGTATTTTTATTTTCCATAGGAAATCTTCCTTTCCAACGCTCTTGCAATCTTCGAAAGTGTGGTAATAACAATCAGATACATAATCGCAATAATCGCCCACATCTTAAATGTCTCAAAATTTCTTGCAATAACAATCTGTCCCGCCTTAACAAGCTCCGGGAAACCGATAACTGACAGAATGGAGGTATCCTTTAAGGTGATGATAAACTGATTGATAATTGACGGAATCATCGTCTTAATCGCCTGTGGCAGCACAACCTTGCTCATTGCCTTGCTGTACGGGAGTCCGAGACTTCTTGCCGCTTCCATCTGCCCTTTATCAATGGACTGAATACCCGCACGGACAATTTCTGCCATATAGGCACCTGCATTCATACTCAGAGATATAATACCTGCCACAAGTGCGTCCAGACGTACACCGGTTGCCATCGGAATACCGAAATATACGAAAAAAGCAAGTACAATTAACGGTACACCTCGGATACAGTCAATGTATACATTTGCAATAACATTTAATATCCGATTTTTGGATACATTGAGCAGACCAAAAAACAGACCGATAATCGCAGCAAATACAAGCGATAAAAAAGTAAGCTCCAGTGTCTTGCCCATAGCACCCACCAGATACAGTCCGTTTTCTCTTATCAGTTCAAAAAAAGACATTCCTTAACCCTTCCTTCCATACTTCTACATTTAATTGACGGCACATACTCATATCGTTCCTTGCCTTGCACCCTACTGTCCAAGTCAGCCCGATATCCCTGTGTATATGCCGTCCGGTTAAATGCAGAAATCGTATTGCAGCTTTGCCAAATACGATTTACCGCATATACCAGCGTTTTCTAAGCTTTTACTTTGTATAAGCAGCAATTACCTCATCATATTTGCCGTTTTCTTTGATATTTTTTAATCCTGCCTGGAACATTTCCAGCAGCTTTGCATTTTCACCCTTCTTTACTGCAAATCCGTAAGGTGTCTGAGACTCATTTACATCGCCCGGCATTTCCATGCCTGCTCCCTGCTGGATATTGTAAG
>JAZNIP010000343.1:0-2559 GCA_045577575.1 Lachnospiraceae bacterium
ATCAACTCCTTGGCTCACAGAACGACATGGCTACGATCCGACTTATGCTTCTGCTTTCACCGCATTCCTTATTCGATATCGGTTTTCAGCTTTCGTATGCTGCGGTCTTTGCCATACTTGTTTTTGCTGAACCCTTACAGAATCTGTTACAGGTTGGGAAACATGGTGCTGTGTATGGTTACTGCCAAATCCGGTCTCCCGTTCCTTAGCGGTCAGCTCCTCCGGATAATAGAGGTGATCGGAAATCGTTAAAATACAAAGTGCTCTTTTTCCGGCTCTTGCCGCATTTATATATAACGCAGCCGCTTCCATCTCGACCGCAAGTACTCCCATTCGTTTCCATCTGTCCTTTGCCGTGGTATCATCCGAATAAAAAGTATCCGAAGATAATATATTGCCCACTTTAACGGTCTTTCCCTGCTGTTTTGCAATATCAATGGCCTTTTGCATCAGTTCATAATCTGCGATTGGTGCAAAGGTGCCCGGAAGGTTAAACTGATGCACATAATTGGAATTGGTACATGCGCCCATACCGATTACAATATCCATAACCTTTACATCGTCTGCATACCCGCCTGCCGAACCGATGCGGATAATATTTTCCACTCCGTAAAAATTGTATAGCTCGTATGAATAAATACCGATAGACGGAATTCCCATACCGCCACCCATTACTGATATTTTTTTCCCTTTATAGGTACCGGTATATCCAAACATATTTCTCACGGTATTAAAGCATACCACATCCTCCAGATAAGTCTCTGCAATGTATTTTGCACGGAGAGGATCTCCCGGCATCAATACCGTCTTTGCGATTTCTCCTTCTTTTGCATTGTTATGTGGTGTCGGTAACATCTCTTTTCCTCCTGTTTTGTTTCTCGTGGGTTGATTCTATGACTGACGATTAATTCTCACACTGGTATAAAAGCAGTACTGGTCTTTTCCTCGTCGTTTTGCCTCATAAAGTGCTTCATCCGCTCTTTCAAATAACGTCTTATAGTCACCCGCATCCTCCGGATAAAGCGCCACTCCGATACTCTGTGACACTCTCTCCAGACCGGTTCCCTTACCGGTTCCTTTATCCATCAAGGTGCGGAATTTATCCAATTTCTCTCCAACGACCTTCTGGCTTCCGTTACCACGGACAAAAATAACAAACTCATCCCCGCCGAATCTTCCTTTGATGTCATTGCTGCCGAACGCCTTTTCAATGCAGTTACCCGTCAGCTCCAATATTCGGTCACCATAGGCATGCCCCATCGTATCATTTACTTTTTTGAAATTGTCCAAATCAATAATAATCAGTGCTCCCGCATCCCTTGTCAACTTGATATACTGACTGATATCCCGCTCAGAAGCAGTCTTTACAAGCAATCCCGTAAGACCGTCCCTATCACGCTCATTTGTCATTTTACGATTGTGCACAAGACCTTTTGCCTTTGTATACAGCAACTGAATACTGCATGCGGAACCAAGTAAAAAGAAAGAGATCGAATTAACCATATCCAAACTGGCAATGGCAGGCTCCTTGCAGCAATAAGAAGTAATGCAAAATGCCACACACATCACAAACATAAATAAGGTCATACGATACGGTCTGTCTACAAATAAAAATGGACCTGCAAATAACAGTACACAAAACGTAGTCGCCGGATAAGCTGACTGCACGATTCCCACAAAAATACCATATCCATATACAATCAAAAGCAGGAAATAGCAGCCGACTATAATCAGCCGCGGAAATTTTTCAAACAGACTGCGGCGCACCCCCTCCAATAACGCCAGCAAAAAGAACACACATAGATACAAGAATTGATTAGGCGAAACAGCCTCTACCACACAGGAAACAAGATACAGACAGCCGAAAATCACCATCGCCACCTTCGTACATACCGATAGCATCTCCCTATTCGTCCTGTATATTTCGTCCTTAATCCCTAAATACTCATCGTTTCCCATGCCCGCACACATAAACATACGGACAATCCTCTGTTTCCAATCCCTCATATGCTTTTCATCCCCAATATTTTCATATTTCATACTGAAATTTTGTTTATATAGTTTTTATTATACACTTTTTTCTTTTATCGCACAATAGCAACCTGTTAGAACAAAAAGTTCACTCACGGAGCATTTTTGCTTTAATAGGAATGACCGACAGCGAAACTGCTTTTGCATTTCTGTCTGTCGGTCAAATTATCGGATTCTATGAAGGTCTTATTTTCTATTCTGATTAAGCACGCTTTACATTAAATGCGCCCATTCCCGGATATACTGCACTCTCTCCGAGCTGTTCTTCAATACGAAGAAGCTGATTGTATTTTGCAACACGCTCAGTTCTGCTCGGTGCACCTGTTTTAATCTGGCATGTATTCAGTGCCACTGCAAGGTCAGCAATGGTTGTATCTTCTGTTTCACCGGAACGATGTGAAGAAATTGCTGTATAACCTGCCTTATGTGCCATCTTGATTGCTTCCAATGTCTCAGAAACAGAACCAATCTGGATTAACTTAATAAGGATACAGTTACCGCAACCGGACTCAATTCCCTTCTGCAGTC
>JAZNIP010000344.1:0-2663 GCA_045577575.1 Lachnospiraceae bacterium
TTCAGGAGCGTCTGACTGCTCAGATAGCGGATGCTGTGATGAAGGAGCTGCATCCGAAAGGAGTTATGGTAATGCTTGATGCAGAGCATATGTGTATGACGATGCGTGGTGTAAAAAAACCGGGCAGTAAAACAATCACTACGGCAGTACGGGGGGAATTTGCGGATAATCAGCAGCTTCGTTCACAGTTTGTGTCATTTCTGGCAAGATAGGGATATGTTTTATGAAACGGGTAGATAGAATATTAAAGCATGATTTATTTCAAAAGTTTCTTGAAAGAACCTATGAATTTGAAAAAGACAGAGTATTCTGTCGGCATAATATGGAGCATTTTTTGTCGGTAGCCCGAATTGCTCAGATTTTAAATCTAAAACGGAAGTTAAAAATTGATAAAGCATATGTATATGCAGCAGCACTTTTGCATGATATCGGTAGATTTAAACAGTATGAGGACGGAACACCGCATGAAAAGGTGAGTGCAGCACTGGCACCGCCGATTTTAAAGGACTGTGGTTTCAATGAAAAGGAAACGGAGCTGATTATTGAAGCAATTCGCAATCATCGCAATAGTACGATTGAAAAAGAGAGAAGTCTGAGAGGGATTCTGTATCGTGCGGATAAGCTGAGCCGTGCCTGCTATGCCTGTCCGGTTGAAAAAGAGTGTAACTGGAAGGCTGACAAGAAAAATCGAAAGCTCAGATATTAGAGAGGTCGGATAGCAATGAAAATAGGAAATCAGGAATTTCAGACACAAAATAAGACGTATGTTATGGGAATTTTGAATGTAACACCAGATTCCTTTTCAGACGGAGGCAGCTACTGCACGCCGGAAAAGGCACTTTTTCGTGTGGAAGAAATGATAGCAGAGGGAGCAAGTATCATTGATGTGGGAGGTGAATCGACCAGACCGGGATATACCCAAATTGGTGCCGAGGAAGAGATTGCAAGGGTTGTGCCTATTATTGAGCAGATAAAAGCACGATTTGATATACCGGTTTCGCTGGATACCTATCGCAGTAAAACCGCACAGGCAGGCATACAGGCAGGTGCGGACCTTATCAATGATATATGGGGCTTAAAATATGATGAAAAAATGGCAGAAGTGATTGCTGCTTCCGGCGTAGCCTGCTGCCTGATGCATAATCGTAAGGATGCTGCTTATACCTGTTTTATGGAGGATGTGGCTTCTGATTTGGCACATTCTGTTTATTTGGCGGAGAAGGCTGGGATTGCCGATGATAAAATCATATTGGATCCCGGAGTCGGTTTTGCAAAAAGCTATGAACAGAATTTGGAGATTATAAATAATTTGCAGGAATTGCATATGTTCGGTTATCCGCTTTTGCTTGGAACATCCAGAAAATCGGTTATCGGAAATACTCTGGCACTTCCGGTGGAGGAGCGGTTGGAGGGGACTCTGGCAACGACGGTAATCGGAGTGATGAAGGGGTGCAGCTTTGTGCGTGTTCATGATGTGAAGGAAAATGTACGGTCGATTAGGATGGCGGAGGCAATTTTACATGCTGGAAAATAATAGTGGCTTTTGTAATAAAAAAATGGATGAAATAAGGATTCGCGAACTGGAGATATATGCAAATCACGGTGTGTTTCAGGAGGAAACGAGACTTGGACAGCGTTTTTTTGTTAATGCAGTATTGTATACCGATACGAAGGCAGCAGGAAGAAACGATGATTTGAGCCTGTCGACCAACTATGGTGAAGTGTGTCAGGTTATTTATGAGTTTCTGACAAAAAATACCTATAAGCTGCTTGAAGCAGCAGCCGAACAGCTTGCAGAAAGCCTGCTCCTGCGTTTCCCTTATGTACGGGTATTGGAACTGGAAATCAGAAAGCCGTCAGCGCCGATTCCTCTTCCGTTTGGTCCGGTCTCGGTATCCATTACAAGAGGATGGAAGCGGGCAGTCATTGCCTGTGGTTCCAATATGGGAGAAAAAGAAGACTACATTAAAAATGCTATGGAGCAGCTTGCGGGAGATGCAAAATGCCGTTTACTGAGAAGTGCAGATTTGATTGTGACAAAGCCTTATGGCGGTGTGGAGCAGGATGATTTTGTGAATGGAGCCTTTCTGATTGAGACGCTGTATGAGCCGGAAGAGCTGCTTGCTTTTTTAAACCGTTTAGAGGCAGAGGCGGGCCGGGAGCGTCTGATACATTGGGGTCCCCGTACGCTGGATTTGGATATTATTTTTTATGAGGACGAGGTAATTCAGACAGAAAAATTGACCGTTCCTCATATTGACATGCATAATCGTGATTTTGTTCTTCGGCCGCTTGTGCAGATTGTGCCACAGTGGGTACATCCGATTTACAAAAAAACGACAGCAGAGCTTTTGGCAATGCTGTCGGAGAAAACGATATAGTTAAGTATCGGATTCTTTTGATACCGCCTGCTCAGCAGCTGAAAAGGTGCTGACTATGACCGGACCGGAGACGGGGGTACGGTAAATCGGAGTGGGGGTATCATATTGGTTAAAATATACATATTCAGACGTGGCATTGATGTGTTCGTAGACACCTGATGCCACGATTTCATTTTGACTGCCGTCTAAATACATTCGTTTTAATGCGGGCTCGTCAGTGCTGCTTTTCTGATAATATATCATATCATCCACAATGTTGTAAAAGTCAAGTCGATCCTCGGT
>JAZNIP010000345.1:0-2103 GCA_045577575.1 Lachnospiraceae bacterium
GGGGAAAACACCGACTGCTTTTTTCAGGCACTCACCTATCTGTTTTCTGTCACCTGTCATCTGTGCATCCAACAGGTCTCTAAAGCGTACTGCCACACGACATTCCGGCGGGAGAAGTGCCATTTCACCCTCAAATGCAAAATCTTTGAAAAACTGAGAATAAAAAGCAAGTGTCCTGTCCGAAAAAATACGAAAAGCTTCCTGCAGTTTATCGAAATCAACATTATTTTTTCCAACGGAAACCTCTAATCCCGCTACTTTCATAAAGAAATAATCATATCGAAGCTGCAGGGCCTCGCTGATTTCCTCTCCATCCTCTGTTTTCGGCATAGTGTCTTTTACGAAAGTACATCTTTCCTGTATCATCGGATAGCTGTTTTTTGCAAAAAAGGAATCCATCCCCAGCTTCCATTTGTCAAACGGTATCTCTTCAAATATTTTTCCCATATTAAGGTTATATTTCTTAGCTATTTCAAATACATCCTTGTCCAGACAGAAGAAATCTGCTACATAATGGAACATCCTTCTAAAATAATGCTCCATATTCTCCGATTCTTCTATATAGTCTGCATAAAAAATCTTTAAATACCAGATATAATAATTTCTTACATTTACCTGCGAGAAAATATGGGCAATACGATAAAACCTCTCTCGCTCTTCTCCCTCAGCCGTCCGATATTTTTTTTCTATCTCAAGCATCTTGTCCCACACAACAACAAGACCTTTTCTCTTTGCCATCGTTTCTGCCGCCTGTACGAAAACTTCTTCGTACGGAAGCTCGGACATCGCTTCAACCACATCTGCCACAAAGGTATTATGCAAAATCAGCACATCATTCCAGCCGAAATTCCAGAAATATTTTTTCAGAGCAGAGCTGTCACCCTCTTTCAGGCAGGCTACAATATAAAAGCAAAAGGTACTGAAAATTCCAGCCTGTTCCATTGCATTCATAACGAAAAAGGCACCTTGCTCCTGCTGTTCTTCCACATCATCCTTTATCAGCTCATAATCCTTTAAATACTCCTCACAGTGTATTCTGCACTGCGCAAAATCCCCCATTTTATAATATGCATCCGCCATCAGATTGTGCAGACGCATACGACACATTTGATTGTTCCGCTTATCCGCCAGTGCCTTCTTGGCATCCTCTATCGCCTCGTCATACAGAGTCTGTATGACCTCTGCTTCTACAAGCGCGCAATAAAATGCTCCTCTCTCACGATTCGTATCGCTGTCATTATGCTTCTTGAAATACGCTAAGCCTTCGTGTGCCAGCTCTTTTAATTTATTGTACTCCTCAGCTGCACGATACTCATTGAGCAGATGCGTCCACCACCGAAGCACCGGTTTTTCCTTTTCCAGCATCTTTAAAAGCAGCTTAATATTTCGCATACTGTGACGACGCTCTTCTTCTTTGGAATCGTAGCAATAGCCAAAATGCTCCACATAAGAATGAATCAGCTTACTCGGTTTCGTCAAAGGATAGAAATATTCATGAATACAGCTTACAAAGCGGATATGCTTCTCCAGACGTACCATTCTGGATACCCACGCATCCGTATAGAGCTCTTTATTTCTTGTGGTATAATTTCTCTGCACATAGCATGCATATACATATTTTTTATATTCGCCGGAGAGGAAAAATTCCTCAATCTCCTTTGTATCAATAAACCACTCATCATCGTCTAAATACAAAAACCATTCACCGACCGCTGCATCCATACCTACATTTCTGGCTTTGGAAAAATCGTCACACCATGTAAACGGTATGATTTTGTCAGTATATTCAGACATCATCTCCCTAATCTCATCGCTACACCCGGTATCGATGATAATCAGCTCTGAATCCACCTTTTCCATCAGTGGCTTCAGAGAATCCAGACATTTCCGTATGGTTTTATCACGTCCGCAAGATAATAATGAAATTGATAATATCGGTCTTTTATTGCTCATAATCCCCTCCGTGGTCTTATTTTTTGAAAAAGAAAGAGCGGTTTTGACGCCGCTCTTTCCTAACTAAGCGAACCGATTATGCGGTTGCTTTACAATCTTTTACGAATCCGTATGGATTACTGAATTAAGGATAACACACCCTGGTTAGCC
>JAZNIP010000346.1:0-2412 GCA_045577575.1 Lachnospiraceae bacterium
ATGCATCGTGCGGTGCTACAACAGGATGTTGCAGCAGTCGATGTGAGAAAAATGAAGATTCGAAAAGAACTTAAGCCGATTCTGGAGGAAATACAAAAGCAGGTAACAGATCCAAAGGAAATCAGCCTGCGTTTCGGAAAAGAAGCAGCATTTTTAGGATACCGGATTGTATGGGATCCGTTTTGGGAGCTGTAAAAGGGCAAAAGGTTAGAGCATGACAGAAACAACAGTTGTAATACCAAATTTAAATGGAATGAAATATTTAGAGGCATGTCTGCATTCTCTGTATGCCTGTGAGGAGCAGCCTTTTCCTGTTATTGTAGTAGACAATGGCTCGACGGATGAGAGTGTGGATTTTATCAGGTCTCATTTTCCCCAGACCGAATTAATTTGTTTTGATGAGAACAAAGGCTTTTGCGGAGCGGTAAATGCAGGAATCCTTGCAGCAAAGACACCATATGTCATTTTGCTTAATAACGATACGACAGTAGCTCCCGGATTTGTTTCTTATCTGACAAATTCTGTCAAGGAAAATGCAGGATTTTTTTCAGTAGGTGCAAAGCTTGTATCGATGAAGGAGCCGGATGTGACAGACGATGCAGGCGATTATTATTGTGCGCTGGGGTGGGCATTTGCCAGAGGAAAGGGAAAGCCTCAGTCACGCTACAGTAAGCCCTGTGAGGTATTTGCTGCATGTGCCGGTGCGGCGATTTATCGGACAGATGTGTTAAAGCGGCTTGGGCTTTTTGATGAAGCACATTTTGCGTATCTGGAGGATATGGATATCGGATATCGGGCTAAGCTGCATGGTTATCGTAACCGTTTCGAACCTCGGGCGATAGTATATCATGCGGGAAGTGCTTCCTCCGGGTCCAGATACAATGAATTTAAAGTGCGTCTTTCATCCAGAAACAGTGTGTATCTGATAGGTAAAAATATGCCGGCGCTTCAGATTTTCATAAATTTACCCTTTTTGTTTGCCGGCTTTTTTATCAAATATATGTTTTTTGCAAGAAAAGGGTTTGGGAAAATATATTTGCAAGGATTGTATAAGGGACTGTGTATGTGCTTCTCAAAGAGCGCAAAAAAACGGAGAATACCGCTTTCGGCAGCGCATATCGGAAGATGCATTTGCATAGAAGGAGAGCTGCTTTATAATCTGTTTGTACGAAGATTGTTTAATTAATGAAAAATTAAGTTGTACTTTTTGTAATAATATTGTAATATGTTATGTGGATAGGAGAGCCGGTGTGCTGTTATGATAAAAGATAATCAGAAATATTTTAACAGACTAAATCTGCTGATAGATGCTCTTATCGTGGCATGCTCCTATATACTGGCATGGTACTTGAAGTTTGAGAGCATATTTGCGACAAAAAAGCTGGGCGTAGGTGTTCTGGGAATGGAAACATATTTTTATGCCCTGTATTTTATTGTGCCCGGATATGTGCTCCTATACTATATATTTGATATGTATACGTCCAAGAGGACGGCACGGAAAAAATTTGAAGTATACGGAATCGTAAAAGCCAATACGACAGGACTACTGTTGTTTATTGGTGCATTGTATGTTGTAAATCAGCCGAACTTTTCGCGTACAATGATTCTGGTTTTCTATGTGCTGAATGTGGTACTGACTGTACTAAGCAGGCAGGTTTTGCGCAATTCCCTACAGTATTTCCGTAGAAAAGGCTACAATCTGAAATACATTCTTTTGGTAGGATATTCCAGAGCTGCCGAAGAGTATATTACCAGAATCAATGCGAATCCTCAGTGGGGCTATGTGGTAAGAGGAATCTTGGATGACAGGATACCGCGTGGCACTTTGTTCAAAGGGGTAAAGGTACTTGGCTCAATTGAGAATCTGACCATTATTCTGCCGGAAAATAAATTAGACGAAATTGCCATTACGCTTGCTCTTGAGGATTACGGCAGACTGGAAAAAATTGTGGATTTATGTGAAAAGTCAGGTGTGCATACTAAATTTATACCTGATTATAACAGTCTGATTCCGAGCAAACCGTATACAGAGGATTTGATGGGACTGCCGGTTATCAATATCCGGTATGTACCGCTTACTAACACATTGAACTGGATTGCGAAGCGGTTAGTGGATATTGTCGGATCTGCGGTAGGACTTGTGCTTGTGTCTCCGATTATGCTGATAACGGCTGTAGCAGTAAAGCTGTCCAGTCCGGGACCGATTATTTTTAAGCAGGAGCGTATCGGTCTGCATAATAAACCATTCCAGATGTACAAGTTCCGTACGATGGAGCTGCAAAAGGAATCGGCAGAGAAAAAGGCATGGACGGTTAAGGATGACCCGAGAGTAACAAAGGTGGGAAAATTTTTGCGGAAGACAAGCCTGGACGAGTTTCCGCAGTTGTACAATATATTGCGCGGTGATATGAG
>JAZNIP010000347.1:0-3173 GCA_045577575.1 Lachnospiraceae bacterium
GCATACATAATATTGTCATAAATAAACTGAATCAGGCTGATAACTGCAGGAATGTTATTCTGCATATCCGGCACCTCTACATAACTGATTGCTCCACCGGTGGACAATGACTGAAACTCCGATTCAAATTTCAGCTTTGTAAATGCATCGATGTTTTCTCTTACATTTACATGATAGCTGTTCGTAATATATCCCTTGTCTGTAACACCCTCCACCATACCAAAACGCTGCTGCAGACATTTCGCAAACTTGTAGGTGGTACTTTCAATCGGGGAACCGTAAATACTGAATCCAATATTGGTTTCCTCTTTCCATCTGTCACATGCCGTATTCATATACCGCATCACTTCTAAAGCAAACGGCTTCGCAGACGGATCGGTATGAGATTTACCCGTCATATACTTGACACATTCACAAAGCCCCGCATATCCGAGTGAAATCGTAGAATATCCGCCAAACAACAGCTTGTCAATCGTTTCTCCCTTTTTCAATCTGGCAAGTGCACCGTACTGCCAGAGAATCGGTGCCGCATCGGAAAGCGTTCCTTTCAGACGATTGTGGCGGCACATCAGGGCACGATAACAAAGCTCCAGCCTTTCGTCAAAGATCTTCCAGAATTTATTGAAATCTTTACCGGAGGAAAGTGCCACATCCACCAGGTTAATGGTTACCACTCCCTGGTTGAATCTGCCATAAAACTGATATTCCCCATTCTCATTTTTCCAAGCGGAAAGTGCACTGCGACAGCCCATAACCGGGAAACAGTTCCCTTCCTTAAGCTGCTTCATAATTTTCTCGGAAATATAGTCCGGCACCATCCGCTTCGCCGTACATCTTGCTGCCAACTCTGTCAGATAATAATACTCTGTGCCCTCTTTAATATTATCCTCTTCCAATACATAAATCAGCTTCGGAAATGCCGGTGTAATAAAGACACCACTTTCATTTTTCACTCCCTGAATACGCTGATTCAGCATTTCTTCTATAATCAGAGCAAGATCCTTCTTTTCCTGCTCGTTTTTCGCTTCATTTAAGTACATAAACACCGTCAGAAACGGAGCCTGTCCATTGGTCGTCATCAGGGTAATCACCTGATACTGTATCGTCTGAACACCCTTTTCGATTTCTTTATGCAGACGCTTCTCTACGATTTCACTGATGACCTCCTCCGAAGGTGATGCACCTGTCATCTCGATATCTTCTAACACCTCTGCGTGAATTTTTTCTCTGGAAACCTGTACAAACGGCGCCAGATGAGTCAGGGAAATACTCTGTCCACCGTACTGACTGCTGGCAACCTGTGCAATAATCTGTGTCGCAATATTGCATGCCGTAGAAAAACTGTGTGGCTTATCGATAAAGGTTTCACTGATAACCGTACCGTTTTGCAGCATATCATCCAGATTAACCAAATCGCAGTTATGCATATGCTGTGCAAAATAATCGGAATCGTGGAAATGAATCAAGCCCTCCTTGTCCGCCTTTACAATATCTGCCGGCAAAAGCAAACGTCTTGTCAAATCCTTACTTACCTCACCCGCCATATAGTCACGCTGTACGCTGTTGATAATCGGGTCCTTATTGGAATTTTCCTGCATAACCTCTTCGTTATTGCATTCAATCAGGGAAAGAATCCGATCGTCCGTAGTATTGCTTTTACGAACAAGAGAACGGGTATAGCGATAGCGCACATAGCATCTTGCTACATTAAATGCCCCCTGTGCCATAATCTGATTTTCCACCATATCCTGCATTTCTTCTACGGAAATCGCCCTGTTCATACGAGTACATTTGAAATTGATATACTCTGCAATCTCCTGAATCTGCTCATGAGTTAACTCCTGACGGATTGCCGCCTTGTTTGCTTTTTCAACCGCTGCCTGTATCTTATCAATGTCAAAATCCACCTCTGAACCATTTCGTTTGATAACCTTCATAAGAAAAATCCCTCCTAAAACATACCGCTTTTTGTATTATATTACGTTTCCATTTCAAAAACTGTTGTATATACAACAGTTTTCATTTATAATACAAGATATAGTACCTTTTAGCCAAAGGAGAATCAATATATGGATACCACTTTCCCTCCTGTTTTGTCCCAAAAAATGCAAAAAGAACTCATGTCAGTCCTTCATCCGCGCATCCGTGAATTTAGCAAGGGTGAATTAATTATGGAAAAGGAGCCTGTTGAAAACAGATTGTGCCTTCTGTTAAAAGGGACAGCCTATCTATGGATAGAAAATGAGCATGCTTCCAAGCAACTCCTTGATTTTTTTATGAAAGGAGATTTTTTTTGTTACGAAATGCTGCCTGCTGCCCCGAACTGCCACTGCTTTATACAGGCAAAATATCATTGCAGCATCGCCTATTTGTCGCCAACCGACATAACGGAATATGTTACTTCCAACCCATCCGACGAATTGGGCAGCTTTTTCCGAAATATTTTTCATAGTATTATTACCTCCCAAAACGAGCATTGTCATATGCTTCAGCAAAAAAGCATCCGCGATAAGCTGCTCGCTTTTCTCCATTATCAGGCTGCTCTGCAAAATACAGCTCATCTGCAAATGCCTATTCCCTATTCAGATTTGGCAGACTATCTTACAATCGACCGCAGTGCCATGATGACTGAGCTGACCAAAATGCACGCAGACGGACTTATCCGAAAAGAGCTACACTCTATACAATTACTCACAAAAAAAACGCAGCAGACGCTTTAACCGTCTGCTGCAGCTCGCATTTTTTAATTTTTAATTTTATCAAACAGCTCTCTGTCAAATTTCGGTTGAAATTCTTCAATCTGATCTGCAATTGCTTCACAGCAGATTTTCACCTCAGGATTGGCACTTCCTTTACTGTTTCTCTCCTTATACACATGTGCCCATTCCGTCAGATTTACCTTAAAGATAAAATTACTCGGAATGCTGAGCATATAAAGTCCTCTTTTCACGTCCGGATTATCCTTATACTCTTCCTTGACATAACCATTGATACCTTTTACATATCGTTCACCATTATGCTCAATTACCTCCGGTGCATCAATACCAAGCAGGGACAGTGCGGCATCCGTAGGAATAATTTTGTCCTGATACCATTCGGACATCTCATAGCCAAAGCTTGCCAACCTCGTACTGCTGCGGATAATTCGATTATTAAATCTGGCTGCATGGGAA
>JAZNIP010000348.1:0-7488 GCA_045577575.1 Lachnospiraceae bacterium
AAATTCCAATTGCTTATTCGCTTCTAGCTGCTTTTCGTTTGCCGATTCCAATTCTGCAACGACTGCTCCTACAAAGGTTGACAAACGCGTAACAATCGGTATCTTATCGGAAACAGCTTCTATCTCTGTTTCCATAAAATCAGTCACAACGCTCGGCTCACCCTCTCGCATTGCCGCAATCACAAGCGTTACATTGTGCTGATTCACATGCCCTTTTTCCCGCAAAAACTCACCATGCGTAAAAAATCCCGCCATCGGAGCAATCGACTTAAAGGCTCTCAGCTCTTTAACTGCCTCCTCATCCGAATTCCAAAAGGTTCGCCTTGCAGCACAGGAAAAAATATGAAGCACATCCGGCATAAACTCACGCAGTTTTCGGGTTTCCCTCGCCACCGTGTCCAAAATGGTACTCGGATTGCCATATGCAATTCTTACAACAGAGTCCGTTTCAATATCGCAGCTCATGGTAACAGAACCATCCTGATTGCTCGCTATCGGTGTACGAAGCAGAGTAACATCATTGTGCTCATAAAACAGCGGAAACTCTAGTGTATGATAGAAAAAATTGTCATCGTTATTAATATTCAGGTAATCACGATATATATTATATGCCGGTTTTCCATCCAATTCATATAAAATATCATCCTGCGCCCTTGTAATCCTGAATTTCTTTCCTAAAGGCTGCCAGCCCGTAACGCGCATGGAAGTAACGTGAAGCTCATCGCCTCCGTAAAGAACAAACGCAATCGTTTTATCTGAGCACACTCCTCCTTTTGTAAATACAAAAACATCCGTACTATTAATATCCCTGCCGCACGAAATACCACCAAACACCTGTATATCCGGCCTTATACTCCTCAGACCGTTACAAAATGCCGTGGTAGATACCTCCGGAATGGTAACATACATCTCGATCGCCTTTACCCACGGTTTCTTCTCTATCTCATGCCGCAGCAGCTCTGCTGTCAGCTCATCTGTTTCTGCGGTAAACTCATATTGCAGTACCTCTACGTGGGAGGTTTTTTTTTCAAAAGCCGTTGCCACAACCATAACCTGACTTGAAGCAAACTGCCCGTTTACTATGTTTCCGTTAGCCAAACAGCCCACATAAACCGCATTTGGCCAATCCTCATCAATAACCGTACTTATTTCGGAAATCACAGCTCTATCCATAATCTCTGAATAAATTTGAAAGAGCACTTGTTCCTTTCCGGTTTCTTCACACCAGGCTTTTAAATGATTCAATTTTTCTAAAAATTCCGTCTTATTTGTATACCCCAGATAAAATTGTTTCATTACATTGTACCTTTCCCCACTAATCAGCACCGTCTAACTTTATTTTACAAGGATAACAAATACAATACAAGTGCCATTTTCCCTATCTTTCCAACTCTTTTCCACAATCTCTCCACAAAGAAAAAACTACACGATAACATCAGCAAACTCTGCCTCTGCTGCCTTTTGCAAATCAGTCGGAACAAGCTCGAGCTGTGAGCCTATCCTGCCCCCGCTAACAATGATTTTGGGAAGCATCTGCGCATCCTGCTGAATCCATGTCGGATACCTCTTTTTCATGCCAATCGCCGTGCAGCCGCCACGAATATAGCCGGTGACCGCATTGATTTCCTTTACCGGTATCATTGCAAGAGATTTCTCTCCCACAACCCTCGCAGCCTTCTTTAAATCAATTTCCTTTTCTATGGGAATTACAAATACAAAATAATTTTTACTGTTCCCTATTGTCACCAATGTTTTATATACAATCTCATGGGGTAGTGACAGCTTATCTGCAATCTGCACTCCGCTAATAAATTCATCACATTCATAAGTATGATGCTCATACGGTATTTTTAATTTGTCCAAAATACGCATGGCATTGGTTTTAATTTCTTTTTGTTTTGCCATATAACCTCCAAAAAGTAAAAATTTAGATTAGTAACTTGAGTAGAGCCGGGCACATTACAATTTCTTCCAAACTCACTCTCGTTCGGGCGAAAGCACAGCGGTACATAAGGCTGTAAAATACACAGCCTAAGTACCGGTGCTTTCTTACGGTTTGTCAGAAAATGTAATTGTGCCCGGCTCTATCTACGTTACGAACAAAATTACCCCCCTAGCTTCGCCAAAGATACACCAATGCTCCGGTGCGTAGCTAGGAAGTTTTTTCGTAATCTTTGCAGACAAAACAGGCTGTGCTTTCTTTTTGGATGCCTCGGAGGAGAGCTTGGAATTTCTTACCGTTCTGTTCTGAAACTAGCAACCTTCGAACAAGGAGGTTCGAAGGAACTGCGAAGCGACCGGATGGAGCATTCGCAGTGGTTGCGTACGTTTTCCTTACAAAAAATCAGAGCGGTTAGTAATTCCGCTGTCCGGAGCCCGGCATTCAAAGAGAAACGCAGCTCGTTTTGTATTCATGATTACTAATCTAAATTTCTATTTATCTCGCACCCTTATCATACGGCACACCGCTTGCTCGTGGTGCCTGAGAATTCTTGGATGTAAAAATCAGTACAATCAAAGTTGCAATATAAGGAATCATCTTATACAAATAGCTTGGAATTCCTAAATTATTCAGGAACGGAATACCCGAATATGCCGCTGCAATTGCCTTTGTCAGACCAAAGAATAAGGATGCCCACATGATTCGAATCGGTTTCCACTGACCAAAAATCAATACTGCCAATGCAAGGAAACCATAGCCGGAAACCGTTGCATTAAAGTTGGTAGAAGTAGGTACTACGAATACCAGACCGCCAAGACCACCAAGTGCTCCCGAAATCATAACACCCGCATACTGCATCCGATATACATTTACACCGGCTGCATCTGCCGCCTGTGGGTGCTCACCGCATGCACGGAGTCTGAGACCAAAGCTGGTACGGTATAACACGATAGTGGATACAACTAAAATTGCAATACCAATATAGGTAGTAATATAAGTATTTTTAAAGAACAAATCTCCGATTACCGGAATGCTTCCTAATACCGGAACGGATTCAATACGGAAAGTATTGGAAAACTGAATCTGCTGTACACCCTGAATGATTCTTGCTACGAAAATAGCAAATGCAGGAGCAAACATATTGAGTGCTGTACCACTGATTGTCTGATCAGCCTTCATATTTATTGCTGCATATGCATGGAATAGTGAAAATACCACACCGGTCACCATTGCAATCACAATGGCAATGAGGAGCTGTCCCTGCCCACTCATGCTTCCACCTGTCAGGTTCAAAAACAGGATACTGGTAAAAGCACCCATTGTCATGATACCTTCCAAAGCAATGTTAACAACACCGCTTCGCTCAGAGAACATACCACCAAGTGCTACAATCAAAAGAGGAATCGCAAAGAACATTGTCTGCTGAAAAATAAAATATACTACGCTCATGCCTGATTTCCTCCTTTCGAATGATCTGTATCCGGCCTTGCAGCCACATCTGCCGGCTTTTTCTCTCCGCGATTTTTGCCAAACTTCTGAATCAGCATTTTTACAATCAACGCAAACGCACTGAAGTAAATAATAATCGCTACGATAATATCAATAATTTCTGTTGAAAACTCAAACAACTGAAGATAAAATCCTCCTGCTGTCAGGTAAGCAATAAAAATACCTGAGAACAGAATTCCAATCGGATGGCACAAACCGAGAAGTGCTACGGAAATTCCGGTAAACCCTTCGTCTGCAATCACATCCACAATTTCAATGTGCTTTCCTGTTCCTGCCAAATATAAGCATGCACCGGAAAGACCTGCAATCGCTCCTGCAATTGCCATGGAAAGAACGATGCTTTTCTTTTCATTGATACCCGCATACCGACTGGCATCCCGATTAAAACCAACTGCCTTTAATTCATAACCAAAGGTTGTTTTTTCCAAAATAATATAAACCAGAATAACCGCTAATACAGCAATGATAAATCCACCGTTCACACTGGATTCCGGAAACAGCTTATCCAGTCCCATTTTGGGAATCTCTGCCGTATCAAGTACCGGCTTACTTTCATTACGAATGTTGTTGAAAATCGGCTTGTAGCTCTTAACAAACCAGTTTACTGCATACATACCGATGTAGTTCATCATAATTGCGGAAATAACTTCGTTTACATTGAAAAATGCTTTTAAAAGTCCCGGTACGAGTCCCCAGATAGCACCAAACACAACACCTGCAAGAAGTGCCACTACCCAGTGCATACTGCCCAGATTCTCACACATGATACCCACATATACCGCTCCGAAGCCGCCTACAATGAACTGTCCGCTGGCACCGATATTGAACAAACCGGTCTTAAATGCAAAGCCTACGGAAAGACCTGTCAGAATAATGGTAGTGGAATAATAAAATACCTGCCCCACTCCCTTTGCACCATGTGTAAATGCACCTGTCAAAATCGTCAAAAATCCCGGCACACCCTGCTGCGGGTTACAAATCATTAAAATCACAAATCCAACAAGCAAACCGATAATAATGGCGAAAACAGAAGAAAGCACGCCGGTATAATCAAATTTCTTTTTACGCATTCTGCTTTGCCTCCTCTCTCTTAGAGCCTGCCATGTAAAGTCCCAGCTCCTGCACTGTCGTCTCCTTTGGATTCAACTCCGCAACAATCGCACCCTCATAAATAACAAGAATACGGTCACTTAAGTTCATTACCTCATCCAGTTCCAGAGAAACAAGCAAAATAGCACTTCCGGCATCACGCTGCGCCACAATCTGCTCATGGATATATTCAATTGCACCTACATCCAGACCACGGGTTGGCTGCACCGCAAGGAGTACATCCGGCTCCTTCATCATCTCTCTTGCAACAATTGCTTTCTGCTGATTTCCACCGGACATACTTCTGGTAATGGTTTCCAGCCCCTGTCCGCTTCGAATATCATATTTTTCAATCAGCATATCTGCATATTCATTGATTTTATCTTTTTTCAAAAATCCGCCTTTGGAAAAACGCGGTTCAAAATACTGCTGGAGCACAAGGTTGTATGCCAGATTATAATCAAGCACCAGACCATGCTTATGGCGATCCTCCGGAATATGAGACATACCGTGGGTATTCTTATGGCGAATGGACTTTTTGGTTACATCCTCACCATTTAAAACAATCTTACCCTGACTCATGTTTCCAAGTCCTGTAATTGCCTGTACAAGCTCTGTCTGTCCGTTACCGTCAATACCTGCAATGCAGACAATCTCGCCCTTACGAACCTGAAAGCTTACATGATCTACTACATTTTTGGTATGACCCTCGCGAACAGATTTTACACAGACATCCTCTACTGCAAGCACGGTTTCACCCGGTTGCGCCTTTGCCTTCTCAACGGTCAGATTCACCTTACGACCTACCATCATTTCTGACATTTTTTCTTTGTCAGTATCTGCCACATCAATTGTACCTATGTATTTGCCACGTCGAAGTACTGTACAGCGGTCAGCAACCGCTTTGATTTCATTTAATTTATGAGTGATGAACAAAATCGACTTGCCTTCTGCCACCAAATCCTTCATAATCTGCATCAGTTCATCGATTTCCTGCGGTGTCAGTACCGCTGTTGGCTCATCAAAAATCAAAATATCGTTGTCACGATATAACATTTTCAAAATTTCTACCCTTTGCTGCATTCCCACCGTAATATCGGAAATCAGCGCATCCGGGTCTACAAGCAAATTATATTTTTCGCTTAATTCAACTACTTTTTTTCTGGCCTCTGCCATCTGAATCATACCGCCCTTAGTGGTTTCCATACCAAGCACGATATTCTGCAATACTGTGAAATTGTGCACCAGCTTAAAATGCTGATGTACCATACCGATACCAAGGGCATTGGCATCCAACGGACCTTTAATCGTTACTTCTTTTCCTTTTATTTTAATAATTCCTTTTTCCGGCTGATATAAACCGAATAAAACACTCATTAATGTGGACTTTCCGGCACCGTTTTCTCCAAGCAACGCGTGAATTTCACCCTGCTTTACACGTAATGTAATATCATCATTTGCAATGATTCCCGGAAATTCCTTTGTGATGTTTAACATCTCAATTACATAATCCATACGATAGCCCCCATAGTCAAAAATGGGGTGCCTGAAAGGCACCCCGCTTATTTTGCTGAATATACAGCTACTGATTACTCTACAAAATTAACAGTTGTCTTTGCAAGTGTCAGATCTGCTGTTGTGCTATCATCTGTTCCGTTCTGGATTTCGATTTCACCAGCAGAAAGTTTTGCATATAATGCATCATAATCAGCCTGTGCAAATGCTTCGAACTTAGATGTTTCCATCGGAAGTCCTACACCATCGTTAGCTGCTGTAAATACAGTTGTGCTTCCGCCAGGGAAAGAACCGTCATAGAAAGCTTTTACTCCGTCGTATACGGAAACACTGAGCTGTTTCATAGCGGATGTAATAACTGTAGCAGATTCCGGAGACTGGTCAACGTCAACACCGATAACCTTTGCACCAGCTTCTTCTGCTGCTGCCATTACGGAGTTACCTACTGCACCACCGCAACCGAATACTACTTCTGTACCATTCTGATACCAGCTTGCTGCCATAGCCTGTGCTTCCGGTGTAGCTGCGAATGCACCTGTGTAGTTGTACATAACTTCTACGTCAACACCCATTTCCTGAGCTGCTGCGTCAGCACCCTGTACGAAACCGTAACCATAACGGATAACTGCAGGTACTGCCATACCGCCCATGAAACCAAGCTTTGTGTTACCATCTTTAACTGCTGCATAACCTGCAAGGTAACCAGCCTGATCTTCCTGGAATAAAATAGGCATAACGTTTTCTTTTGTTGCATAATTATAATCAGCATCGTGTGGCTCACCATCTAACAGAATGAAGCTAACTTCCGGATACTGCTCCTGTACGATATATACAGGCTCTTCAAAAAGGAAACCAGGACATACAACTAATTTTGCGCCACCTTCGATAGCAAGACCGATGGTTTCAACATATGCGTCTGTTGTACCTTCCTGTGGCTGGTAGTATTTGTAAGAAATGCCGTTTTCTTCAGCATATTTCTTCATACCTTCCCAAGCACCCTGGTTGAAGGATTTGTCGTCGATTGTTCCTAAGTCTGTTACAAGTGCTAATTCATAGCCACCTTCTTCGTTTGCTTCAGATGCTGTAGGCTGTGCTTCCTCTGCCGGAGCTTCAGCTTCTGCTTCTGCTGCAGGTGCTTCTGTAGCTGCTTCAGCTGCAGGAGCTTCTTCTGTTTTGCCGCCGCAACCTACTAACATAGTTGCAACCATACTTGCGCATAATAATACGCTTAAAATTTTGCTTTTCATAATAGACCTCCTATTAAAAATAAACGTTACCGCTTCTATGATACAAGAAAAATATGGATTCTGCAAGTATAATTCAAAATACGGCAAGATTTTATTGCATTATATATTCTTCAGCCCTTTCTCTGCTGATTCCAAATTTATCCATCAATTTAATCACTATCTTTTCATCCGGCAGACTACACTCCC
>JAZNIP010000349.1:0-2151 GCA_045577575.1 Lachnospiraceae bacterium
GTCATAACCGATACCGGTAATATAGTTTGTCAATGCATCCAGCCACACATAAACAACATGTTTATCGTCAAAGTCTACCGGAATACCCCATTTAAAAGAGGTTCTGTACACACACAAATCCTGCAGTCCCGGAAGCAGGAAATTATTCATCATTTCATTTTTACGGGATACCGGCTGGATAAACTCCGGATGCGTGTTAATATGCTCAATGAGCTTATCTGCATATTTACTCATTTTAAAGAAATATGCTTCTTCCTTAGCCGGTTTTACCTCTCTGCCGCAGTCAGGACATTTACCGTCCACCAGCTGAGACTCTGTCCAGAAGGATTCGCACGGTGTACAGTAAAGTCCCTCATATGCTCCTTTATAAATATCTCCCTGATTATACAAACGTTTAAAAATCTTCTGTACCTGCTTCTCATGGAAGTCATCGGTTGTACGGATAAATTTGTCATATGACGTATCCATCAAATCCCACAGACCTTTGATGGTACCTGCCACACCGTCTACAAATTCCTTTGGTGTTACACCCGCTTCCTCTGCCTTCAGTTCAATCTTCTGTCCGTGCTCATCGGTTCCTGTCTGGAAAAATACATCATAACCTTCTTTTCTTTTAAATCTCGCAATACTGTCTGCCAGCACGATTTCATAGCTGTTACCGATATGGGGCTTGCCGGAAGTATATGCAATCGCTGTCGTAATATAATACTTTCCTTTACTCATGTTTACTCTCCTTTTCTTTTTTAGCGAAAAAAACGCCTCCTCATCCTGTCGGATGAGAAGACGTATGTACGCGTTACCACTTCTCTTTATCTGCTTCTCGCAAAACAGACCTCTGTGGGTACTTTCATACCCGTCCGCTATAACAGGCGGAACCTGTCGCAGCCTTACATCTCCTGACATCATTATGACACACATGTCATTTCTGTCGCCTCATCATGTTCGGTGCGCTGCTCGGAAGCCATCTTCAATATTTCTCCTCTTGATTCCTCTCAGCAATGAAATTTCTGTCCGAACCGGACGCGGAATTTTATGGAATCTTCTCTGTAAAGCCTTAAAATATCTACTTTCTTCGTCACTGCTTTTAACTGTTTCTCACTGTGATTTAGAGTAGCATACTTGACAGGGATTGTCAAACAAATGCTTTTTGAATCTCCTTTATCGAAGTGCTCTCACATTCTCTACAATATTGCCCTTAAAAATTGCGCTTCCGGCCACAATCACATTAGCTCCGGCCTCTTTTACAATCGAAACATTATCTTTTGTAATACCTCCGTCTACCTCAATGTCCGTTTCCAATCCGTGCTTTTCAATCAGGCTGCGCATCTGACGAATTTTTTCCGTAGAACTTTCTATATATTTCTGTCCGCCAAAACCGGGCTCCACTGTCATAATCAATACCATATCCAGCTTGTCCAGATACGGCTCTACATCAGTCACCGGTGTGGCAGGCTTGATAGAGATTCCCGCTTTGCATCCAAGTGCATGAATCTTATCAATGGTTTCCTCCACATGCCCCTCTGCCGCTTCCAAATGGAAGGTAATCATATCTGCGCCGATTGACGCAAATTCTTCCACATAACGAATTGGCTCTACTATCATTAAATGTACATCAAAAAATAAGGACGTCTTCTTTCTGATAGAAGTAATTACCGGCATTCCAAAGGATATGGACGGGACAAAGACCCCGTCCATAACATCAATGTGGAGATATTTTGCATCAGATTTTTCTACTTCCTGAATCTGCTGTCCTAAAATATTAAAATCAGCAGCCAGAATCGATGGTGAAACAATCGTCTCCATTATTCTCTCCAAATTATTTTACGAATGCTTTTACTTTGTTATAAACACCTTCGCCGTCCAAACCGTATTTTGTCAGCAGTCCGCCTGCAGTACCGGATTCACCGAAAATGTCATTCATACCAATCTTTAATACCTTTGTCGGTGCCTGCTCGCTAAGCAAATCACATACAGCACTTCCCAATCCGCCGATTACGGAATGTTCTTCTGCCGTTACAACCTTGCCTGTTTTCTTTGCAGATGCAAGAACAAGCTCTGTATCAAGAGGTTTGATTGTATGGATGTTGATAACTTCTGCACTGATACCGTCAGCAGCCAGCTTTTCAGCCGCTTCCAGAGCAGATGCTACAC
>JAZNIP010000350.1:0-5376 GCA_045577575.1 Lachnospiraceae bacterium
CTAAGAAAGAAGTCATTCCGGATACTACGGCTCAAATCTTCTGGTTGAAGAATCGCAAGCCTGATGAGTGGCGAGATAAACAAAGTGTGGAGGTGTCTGGCATTGCTGAGGAAAAGGGCAAGCTGGATGATATATTAAACCAGCTGTATGGTGATGAATAATGAGTGCTGAAAGGCTGCGATTGTCCTCAAAATATAAAGCGTTTTTAAGGTGCAAGGCACCCGTAGAGTTCTTAGAGGGAACAACGGCAGCAGGAAAAACTACCGTAGGCGTTTATAAATTCATGCTAAAGGTTGCCGGCAGCAGTAAAAAGTATCACATTGTAGCGGCAAAAGATATTGGTACTGCGGAAAAGAATATCATAAATAAAGACCTTGGGGTGATTGATAATTTTGGTGCGCTTGCGGAATATAACGGAAATGGTACCAAGGACGAAAAAATACCGCATATTTATTTCCAAACCAATAAAGGCAATAAAATTATTTATATCATGGGTTATGGAGATAAAAAGAAATGGCAAAAAGCCCTTGGCGGTCAGTATGGATGCCTGTACATAGATGAGATAAATACTGCAGATATTGATTTTGTTCGGGAAGCTGCTATGCGCTGTGATTATTTTATGGCCACACTTAATCCGGATGATCCAAATCTCACGGTATACAAAGAGTATATTAATTGCAGCAGACCATTGCCGGAATACAGAAAAGATATACCCGATGAATTAAATGAAATGTTATCAGAAGAACCGAAGCCCGGCTGGGTCCATTGGTTCTTTTCTTTTACCGATAATTTAGGTTTAAGCAAAGAGAAGATCGAACAGATTAAATTGAATGTGCCAAAAGGAACAAAACTCTGGAAGAATAAGATACAAGGTCTCAGGGGACGTGCTACCGGATTGATATTCTCTAATTTTGAACGTAAGCGAAATGTGGTTACCGTAAGCTGGGTTAAGCAGCTGATAAAAGAAGGAAGGCTGCAATTTGTAAAGTTTACTGCAGGACTTGATACTGCCTATTCTGCTAAATCTCCGGATACCATAGCAATGATATTCCAGGGAATTACTAAGGACAGAAAACTGATAACTCTGGCGGAAAAGGTATATAACAATGCTGATTTACATATTCCTCTGGCGCCTTCTGATACAGCAGTAAAGTTTATTCAGTTCCTTGAAGCCTGTCGTAAGGAATGGGGATTGGCCAAAGATGTATTTGTGGACTCTGCGGACCAGGCAACCATTACAGAACTGAAAAAATGGAAACGTCTGCACGGATGTCTTTATACATTTGACAGCTATAAAAAGGTCGACATCTTAGACAGAATAAATTTCCAGCTTGGCTGGATCCAACAGGGCTGTTATTTGGTAGTAGATAATTGCACAGAGCATTTGTCTGAAATAGACAGGTGGAGCTGGAAAGAAGATAAGGATGAGCCGGAAGACGGGAATGATCATACAATTAATGCCAATCAATATGCGTGGATACCATATCGCAATATGATCGGTTTTGAGGAGGTAATATAAGTGGGGTGGATAAGTAAAATGAATGACAATATTAGAAAAGGCATACGAAACTGGCTGCAGATACAGCCGTCAGGTTCATACAGTATTCAGATACAGGAATTAGCAGATTTTGAATTAAATGCGATTAAGAACCGCATCTGGTACCGCGCAGACAGTAACGAAATTGAGCAGATGTACATGCAGGCAGCAGAATTTGCCGATAAGTATAAATTCTGGGCAAGCAAGTGTACTCCTGGCATGGAAATGCGCAAAATACATACAGGCCTTCCGGCATTAATTGTAAAAGTACTCAGTTCCCTTGTGCTGGCCGATATGAACGATTTTGAATTTGAGGCAGAGGATCAAAAGAATGTCTGGTCAGAAATAGAGAAAAATAATAAATTCCGTAAGAGACTGGAAAAGATTCTCAGAGAAGTGTTGTATATTGGAGACGGTGCCTGGAAAATTACTCTGAATACCCAGAAGAGCAATTATCCTATTTTGCAGTGGTATCCGGGGGATAGGATAGAAATATTGTATGACGGAGATACGGTTTATGAAATCATATTCAAGACTCCATACAAGGAAAATGATAAACAATATGTGCTTCATGAGCATTATGGGTATGGATATATAAAAAATAAGCTTTACAAGGGTGACCAGGAAATAGAGCTGAAAACGCTGAAGCGTACGGAGAATATAACAGACTGGTCTTTTGATAATAATTTGATGTTAGCTGTTTTCTTTAAGGTTTACGAAAGTACAAAGTTTGAAGGGAGAGGCGGCAGTATTTATGACGGAAAGCATGACAGCTTTGATGCATATGACGAAGCTTGGAGTCAATGGATGGATGCACTTCGTGCCGGCAGAGCCAGAACTTATGTGCCGGAATCCTTTATTCCGAGAAATCCGGAGACTGGACAGCTTTTAAAGCCGAATGCGTTTGATAATCGATTTATCGCAGGTGAGAATAATATGGCAGAGAATGGAAAGAATCAAATTTCCACAGAGCAGCCGTTAATTCCACATGAAAGTTATCTAGCATCTTATATCACAGCTTTGGATCTGTGTCTGCAGGGTATTATAAGCCCGTCCACACTTGGCATCGACACAAAGAAGCTGGATAATGCAGAGGCACAGCGAGAGAAGGAGAAAACTACGCTCTATACCAGAAATGCAATCGTAGAAGCGATGCAGGAAACCTTACCGGAGTTGATAAATACATGCGTTAATGCCTATTATGTAGCAATGGAGCAGACTGTAACGGAAGTGAAGGTGGAAATACCTTTCGGAGAATATGCAAATCCTTCCTTTGAAAGCCAAGTGGAAACTGTATCTAAGGCAAAGACAGGTGGAGTTATGAGCATTGAAGCTTCCGTGGAGGAATTGTATGGAGATACAAAAGATGAGAAATGGAAAGAGCAGGAAGTAGCTCGTCTGAAAGCAGAGCAGGGCATAGAGGTTGTTGATGAACCGGGTGTGAATATGGCAGCCGGTAATTTTAATGTCAATTTGGAGAGTAGAAATGAAAGTTAAAGTAATGAATCGCCTTTATGCCATGAGTAAAGAGGAATATAAAAAGGTGCTAAAGATAGCCAGTGAGCAGGTACCGATGGGCATTTATGCGATTGAAAAAGGCGACTATGCTGAGCTGATGAATTTAAAGTGCAATAGCATCACTCAATTAAAAGATAAAAGCAGAGTTTACCGACAGCAAGGATATCGTGCGTATAGCAATCGAGGTACTTCCTAATGGCTGATTATGATATAAAAAAAGCATTCCGCCGTATAGAGCTGGAATTGATCGAGTCTATGATTCATAATTTGAAGCGCCATAGGGCAGAGGAAGATGAGAAAGGTTTTAAATGGAGCCAATGGCAGGTAGAGCAACTTGCGGCATTGGAGCTGTACAAGAAAAGGAACAGCAAAAAATATGGCACAGTATTTGCAGATATTAATAGTCGTATTGAAAGTCTGATAAAGATACAAAGGGATGCAGGATCAGCGGAACAGGAAATAGCTATATTGGAAGCCTTAAAGCAAGGTGCAAAGCTTCGCAAATCAAAAGATGTACTTACTACAGATTTCTTCCAGATAAATGATCGGAAGCTAGAGGCTCTGATTAAAGCAACACTTTCTGATATGGAAAAGGCCGAAATTGCTATATTGCGCATGGTCAATGATAAGTACCGGAAGATTATCTTCGATGCACAGATGTATGCAAATTCCGGTGCCGGTACTTATGAAAAGGCTGTGGATATGGCCACAAAGGACTTCCTGGAAGCAGGAATAAATTGCGTGGAATATTCCAATGGTGCGAGACATACTCTTGCGGATTATGCCGATATGGCACTCAGAACAGCCGGAAAGCGCGCTTATCTGCAGGGAGAAGGGGAAATGCGGCAACAGTGGGGATTATCTCTGGTTATTCTGAATAAACGAGGAAATCCTTGTTCTAAATGCCTTCCATTCTGCGGTAAGGTGTTGATTGATGATGTATGGAGTGGTGGAAAACCAGAAGATGGCAATTATCCACTTATGAGCTACGCTATTGAGCAGGGGTTATATCATCCACGATGTAAGGACAGCCATACAACCTACTTTAAAGGTATTTCTACCGCAGATGATACGTGGACTCAGGAAGAATTGAGAAATATTGGTCTGGATGCCAAGAAAGAAGCCAAAATGCAATATGCTCGAAGGCAGGTAGAAAAGTTTGGCAGGCTGGCAGAATACTCACTTGATGAAGACAATAAAAAAGAATATTCTAAAAAATTCAACTTTTGGAAAAATATACAAAGGAGATGGGATATTTTGTCTGAGCATGAACCACTTAAGTTTAGTCAGTTGGAAAGCATACATAAGGATGCAATGGCAAATATGTTAGGACAATCAGATGAAAGAATTCAAGCAATAACATTAAAGTATTTGGATGATATTTGTTTTATAAATGTTAATGCTAAGGGAGGAGCTGTCTCGACAGCAAGAGGAATTAGAGTAAATTTGTTAAGTGATGCTCATGATGCAAGAGGGCACTATAGGGCTACTTTTCATGAGATGGGCCATGCAATAGATAGGAGCGCTGGCAGGCCTTCTGAAAAAAGCGGAAAATTCAAACAAGCATTATTTAATGATTTTGAAAATGTTGTAAATGCTTACAAAGTGCAGTATAATATAGACACGGCAGAAGTGTATAAAAAAATGAGTGCTGCATTGAAAGAAAGTGAATATCATGCAATTTCGGACATTGTAGGCGGCTTGACTCAAAATAAATGCGTTGGCGATTATAGTCATAAGGTAAAATACTGGGAAAACCCTTTCGCTTTGGAGAGAGAGGCTTTTGCACACTTTTATGAGGCATTTGCAAGAAATGATGCAATAAAGACGAATGCGATGCAAGAAATGTTTCCAACAGCTACACAAGAATTTTTCAATTTATTGGAGGATTAAATGAACATTCCATCTTTTTTGAGACCTGAGAATATAAAACCGAATCCTGAAGCGGACAAGATGTTGGAGCTCATGGAGGAATATGACAAGAAGATTGGCGGAATGCTGATAACAGAGACAGCTCCATATTCTACGGAAGAGTGGATAGAGGTACTGCAAGAATGCATTGATAAAAACATTACAATATGGGAACTATGGGGAGAAGAATATGACCCAGAGGCAGATTATTAGTGCCACTAGTTAATTATGGCTAGTGGTATTTTTATATCCTAATTTCACAAGGAGGTGAAAATATGTGGGAATGGATTAAAAAACAGTTTATTAAGTGGAAGCAAAAAGGATATAAAAAAGGAGTCGGACGCAACCCAAGTTTAAAAACTTATGTGGATCACGTAAAACTCCTTTAAGATATCTTGATTATATTATAT